>JAISSL010000260.1 GCA_031273145.1 Zoogloeaceae bacterium
GGGGTACGAAAATTGGTGGTCTGGCCTTGGTACAGGCGGGCTGCGTAGAGTTGGGGCTGTCCCGCAAAGGCATAACAGCGGATGTCCATTTTTAATGTCTTACCGTCAGGCAGGTGGCGGACAGAAGGCGGAATAAACCGTTGCGCGATATAGTCGCCTGCCAGAATTTCCGCAAAGACTTTTCGGGTCAGCTTGTCGCCCCGATAAACGGCGCGGCTGCCAAAGCCGGACGCGGGCTTGAAAAACAGATTTTTGCGCGTATCCCAGAGTTTTTCCTGCGCTGCAAGCGGCATGTCCGGCGAAATAGCAAAGGCAGGCGGAATGCCAGCGCGAAGAATCGCCTGGGTTGCTTCAGGGACGTTCGCTTCGGCAAGCCAGGCCGGGTCGGAAAGACAAATGAGGTTTTGCTTGTGGGCATAGAGGGCGTAAGCGTGCGGGTGCGGCGTGAGGATGACGCCATCGGCCAGCCAGGCTTGTTTCAGCGCAAGATGCCCCGTTGCCTCCAGCATGAAATCGGTCAGGCGGTTGTAAACAAGGTCAATGACCTGCCCCTTGTGGCGCAGCGTTTTTCCATCCCAGACGCATTCAGAAGCATCGGCAATCAGGGCTTCAATCCCGGCTTTGGCAAACAGGCGGCGGCATAGCTCGAATTCCGGCGCGAGATACTGCGTCGCCGGATGTTCATCCACAATGGCGATTCGCCGCAAAACCCGCTCATTGCGCCCCATGCGCCAGACGGCGCGGAACATGGCAAGCCACGTCTCCCATAATGCCTGCCCGCGTTCCTCTGCTTCTGCCTCGATAAGACAGGTGTTCAATAACGCGCCGCCCGCGTTGGTGTTGATTTCGATGAGCCAGGGATTTCCCTCGCCATCCAGATGAAAATCGTAGCCCATAAAAACCGCCGGATAACCGGGATTATGCCGCGCAATCTCTGGCGCGTCGGTCAAGGCGGCGCGTTGGTAGGCGGGAAAGGCGATGACGCTTTCAATCGCGGCAATCAGGCAAACCATCCGCGCCTGACTTTCCGCGCCGAGAAAAACGGGAATGCGGGAAAAAAGATGCGGATGCGTTTGACAGAGCGCATCATCATCCAGGCCATGCGCGGCAAGGGTTGCGGCAAAGCGCTCACGGTTAAGCCCCGTAAAATGGCGCTCGTTTAAGCGGGCAGCTTCCGGGTTGGAGAGAGGATGATTCATCAATTTTTGTAGATGTCGGCATAGGACATGATTTGGCGAAGCTCTCCCGTAACCTGACGAAGCATCGAAAGGTGCGCGAAGGCATCTACCTTCTGGAGATTTTCCAAGTCCCGAACGCCCCCCATAGGCAGCATGGGCACAAAACCATAGATTTCATTGGGCTGTAAAGCACCCAGCTTTTTGAATGCCTTCTTGAAGTTGGCATTTTTGTAATGATGATTATCGAAAGAATCTGGATCCCATGACCCGATTGACCCACTTATTGAAATCTCTCTGGAATATTTTGGAAATTCCCGATCTCCCATGACCGCTCCTTCCACTGCGAATAAATTTGCGGTAAAGCCATGCTTGATCCCAAACAAGGCAAAATCTCCGAAGGCACCCCGCATGATGGGAATAAAATCATCCAGAGTCTTAAGCTCCGTGCCTTCCAGCCATTCATCCACGACCGGCTTCCAGTCCACGGGGTTGCATAGCAGCATCAGGCCATCCTTGAACACTGAAAAGCCCAACTCGCGCCAATATCGGATCAGGTTGGCGGGAACCTTGTCTGCAAGCCTGTGCAAAAGTCCTTCATCCGGCCTGACCATCTGGGTAGGGCTGCCCCAGTTGTTCAGGAATTCATTGAGATGAAAATCAAAGTTGTCTGGCATCATGCGCCCCTTCCTTTTAAAGTGGACAACGTTGCAATTTTACTTTGGAGTTGAGTATCCCTGAAAAGGGAAAGGGGGAAGGAAAACCGGCTCGAAGCCACGGCACAGGAATATGATTCAGGCTGCCCTGCCGATGTCTTCGTCGCTCTCAAGGTCGGACGCTTCGGAAAACAGTTCGGGCGCGGCGGGCGGGGAAGACGCGGTTTTGGCCTTTGCGGCTCTGGCAGGGGCGCTCTGAGCCGCCACCTCAAGATGCGGCGGAGGAAGATGAGCGGCAGACTGAGGGACATCCGCCGCCCCCCCCAGCAATTGCAGAATGGTTTGCAGTTCGGCGCGAATCTCGCTGACGGAAAGCGGCTTGTCCGATTCTTCCCCGGCATCCAGAGCGGCAACATGGAGCAGCTCTTCTTCCAGGCGGTTGCGCGCCCCGCTGATGGTAAAACACTGGCTATACAACAGTTCCCGGATGCGGCGCACCAGCAACACTTCATGGTGCTGGTAATAGCGCCGGTTGCCCCGCCGCTTGACGACCGACTTCAACTGGGTGAATTCCTGTTCCCAATACCGCAACACATGCGGCTTGACGCAGCAAAGCTCGCTTACTTCGCCAATGGTGAAGTAGCGTTTAGCCGGAATGGGCGGAAGCTCTTCCGTATCTGGACGGTTAGGATGGCGTTCCATTTAGGGCTTGCTCTACGTCGGCCTTCAGCTTCTGGCTGGAATGGAAAGTGACAACACGGCGAGCGCTGATGGGAATGGCTTCTCCAGTCTTGGGGTTGCGCCCCGGCCGTTCCGGCTTGTCGCGCAACTGAAAGTTCCCGAAACTGGAAAGTTTGACGCTCTCGCCCCGTTCAAGCGCGCTACGGATCTCGCCGAAAAAGGCTTCGACCATATCCTTGGCTTCACGCTTGTTGAAACCGACCTGCTCAAACAGGAGAGTGGAAATATCCGCTTTGGTAAGTGTGTCCATATCGGGCAAGGGCAAAAGTTAGGCGCGTAACTGAGCCGAAAAGTGATTTTCCAGCCAAACGAGAATTTTTGCAGTGACTTCGTCCATGTCGGCATCTAACAAAGTACGTTGAGTATCTTGCATAACTATTCGGAAAGCAAGGCTTTTTTTCCCTTCAGGGATACCTTTCCCCTGATAGATGTCAAAAAGTAGAATTTCAGTGACCTGAGCGGGGATAGCCTGTTGTATCCCTTCCAGAATAGCCTGCCAGGGCGTTTGCTGGTCGACCACGATGGCCAGATCGCGGGCGGCCATCTGAAAGCGGGAAATTTCCGTATAGGCAGGGAGAACCAACTGCTGCGCGGCTTCCAGCGCAATTTCAAAGAGCATCGGCGCGGCGGGCAATTCATACTGTTGTATCCAGCGCGGATGCAATTCGCCAAGCCAGCCAATTTCCTTATCTGCCCGCATGACGCGGGCGGAACGCCCCGGATGCAGGGCAGGATGCGGCATTGGCACAAAGGCAAGTTCGGCAGGCGCAAACAGGGCGACGAGATCGCCCTTCAAATCGAAAAAATCCACCTTGCGCTCATCCGTACCCCAACTTATCGGTTCCGCCGCGCCATAGGCAAGCGCCGCCAGTCGCCAGGGCTGGGCGTATGCGCCATCCTTGCGGGCAAAGACGCGCCCCTGCTCAAAAATACGGATGCGGGCTTGCTTACGTTTCAGGTTGACGGAAAGCGTTTCAATCAGGCCGCCCATCAGGGAAGAGCGCATGACCGCAAGCTGGCTGGCAATCGGGTTGGCAAGGCGGATGGGATTTGGGTTGGCGGCAAAATCCGCTTCCCACGCTTCCGGCACGAACGCGAAATTGATGACTTCCTGAAAACCGCGCGTCGCCATCTCCTTCTTCAAATGGGCTACCGGGCGGCTGATTTCCGGCGCGGCCATCATGCCAAGGCAAGCCTTGGGCGCACAGGCGGGAATGTTCTCATAGCCGTGCAGCCGCGCAATTTCTTCAATCAAATCGGCTTCAATCGTCAGGTCGAAACGATAGCTGGGCGGCGTGACGAAAAAGGTATCGTCCGTTTGAGTGAAGGGCAGTGCCAGGCGCTGCAAAAAATCCGCCACGGTTTCAGCGGTAAAAGGAATACCCAACACCTTGCCGATTCTGGCAAGGCGAAGCGGTATCTTTGTTTCTGCGGGCAGTTGGGCGCTTGCCTCGGTAATGGCGCCAGCCTTGCCGCCGCAGATGTCCAGAATCAGGGCGGTTGCGCGTTCAAGCGCATGGACGCAAAGATTCCAGTCGACACCCCGCTCAAAACGGTGCGCCGCATCGCTGGTGAAATTGTAACGTCGTCCCCGTCCCGCAATGGCGGCAGGCGCAAAATGAGCAGATTCCAGAAAAACATCATGAGTATCCAGCGAAATGGCGCTTTCCATGCCGCCCATGATGCCCGCCATCGCCTCTGCCCGCGCCTCATCCGCAATGACCAGAACATCATCAGCAAGGTCAATTTCCTGCCCGTTCAGGAGAGTCAGTTTCTCGCCTGAACGGGCAAAGCGGGCGCGAATATCGCCGGTCAATTTTGTGTTGTCGAAGGCGTGCAAGGGCTGCCCCAGTTCCAGCAACACATAGTTGGTCACGTCGACGAGCGCGGAAATGGGGCGCAAGCCGCTTCGTTCCAAGCGGCGGCGCATCCATTCCGGGGTGGGAGCCTTCGCGTCGACGCCCTCTATCACCCGGCCACAGTAGCGGGGACAGGCTCCGGGCGCTTCCAGATGAATTTTACGCTGGTTGGCGCAAGTGACCGGGACGGCTGGCATTGCGGGATAGGTAGCCTCTTTGCCGGTCAGGGCGGCAACTTCGCGGGCAATGCCCGCAAGCGAGAGGCAATCGGCGCGGTTGGGCGTCAGTTTCAGGGTAAAGAGGCAATCATCCAGATCGAGCCAGACGCGAATATCTTTGCCGACAGGCGCATCGGCAGCCAGTTCCAGCAGGCCGGAGGCTTCCTCACTGATGCCAAGTTCTTTTGCCGAGCAGAGCATTCCGGCGGATTCGACGCCGCGCACCTTGGCAGCCTTGATCTGGAAATTG
>JAISSL010000267.1 GCA_031273145.1 Zoogloeaceae bacterium
CAGGTTTAATGACAGAGGGGAACATTCTACGCCGATTTTTTGTTTTTGCGGCAGTGCACAACGGTTTGTTACACTTTGCCCCTGCGCGGACACCTGAGGAAGACAAACCACACGCGCCGGCTGGGGTATAATGACACGAAGGTAGCTTGTTATCATCTAAAAGGAGATGGACATGAAGAGACGCGATTTCATGAAAACGCCGTTGCTCGTTGCGGGCGCTGCCGCGCTTGGCAAGGCGGGCATGGCGGCGGGCTTGTTGGGAACTGGCACGGCTCAGGCAGCCGTTCAGGCAGGCATCCCGGACATTGCACTAAACAACGGGATGAAAATTCCCCAACTGGGTCTGGGCACCTGGACGCTGGCGGAAGATACCATCCCAAGCATCCGGGCGGCTATTGAAGCGGGTTATCGCCTCTTCGATACGGCGCAAGCCTACGGAAACGAGAAACAGGTCTGGGAAGGCATCAAGCAGAGCGGGATTGCGCGAAAAGACGTGTTCATCACTTCAAAAATCTGGACGAACAGTATGCGAAATCCCCCGCAAAAGCCGTCCATTGACAAAAGCATTGAACTTCTGGGCGGCGAATACATTGATCTGTTCATGATTCACTGGCCGGTGAAGGAACGCATCCGGGAAACATGGGAAACCATGGAAGAATACGTTCGGAAAGGGCTGATAAAAAGCATCGGATTCAGCAACTTCAACCCGCACCACATTGAAGCCCTGCTGAAATACGCAAAGGTCAAGCCCGTGGTGAACCAGATCGAGATTCATCCCTACCACACGCAGGAGCAGAACGTGGCGGCGACGCGCGGCTACGGCATTGCCGTAGAATCCTGGTCGCCTCTGGCGCGGGGCAAGGTTTTGGATGACCCCACGCTCGCGGCAATCGGGAAAAAATACGGCAAGAGCGTCGCGCAGGTCACGCTCAGGTGGCATATTCAGCGGGGGTTGATCACGATTCCACGCGCAAACAATCCGGCGTATATCGCGGAAAACATCCGAATATTCGACTTTGAACTCTCCAAAGAAGACATGACCGCCATCAGCGCCCTGAACAAGAATGACCGGATGGCCGACCCGGACAACTTTTCCTGGTAGCCCGCAGGCCAGCTTGACGCCCCCCTCTAACTCCACTAGACTGAGTGAACTTAGTCTAGTGGAGTGAGGTATGCAAATCGTCAATATACACGAAGCCAAGACGCATCTTTCCCGGCTCATCCAGCGGGTTGTCGAAGGCGAATCCGTCGTCATTGCCAGGGCATCGAAACCGCTCGTAAAAATCGTCCCTCTGGATGCTCCCACGGAAAACAAGGCGCGGCGTTTGGGTTGCCTCTCTGGGGAAATTTCCGTACCGGACGATTTCGACCAGATGGGGCGCGAAGAAATCGAGCGGCTTTTCAGCCTTGAACCATGAAATTCCTGCTGGATACCCACCTGTTGCTATGGGCTTTGGGTGTGTGAATCTTCTCCTTTTCTGGAGGCAACAAATTATCGACATCACCATGCCGGGTTACGCTGTATAGGTATATCTACGCATCCCATATACACTTGTGCGCTTATTATTTTCCTCTCCCCATTTTTCAAAATCGGGATGTTGGGATGTTTTCCATTCAATGTAGTTTCTTACGAGTTCCAGACTGTGTTCAAGATTTTTCATCCGGGATTCTCTGAGTTCAGGTTTCGTAAGCTGTTGAATATGCTCATTTATTTTTTCGCACAGTTTCATGTCGTCAGAAGGGATACCAAGATAACCCCACGGCAATTCATGAACATGAAAATCAAGAGCGCGCAGCCACGAATCAATCATTGTGATTCTTGCCAGGTCATCTGCCGGATTCAGGTCAAGCGCCTTGAACAAGTATGTTTCGTCATGGCTAAATTCGCCTTCATAACCATAACATCCACCAAGTTGTCCACGCCAGCGAAAAGGACTGCTATCCGTCTGTTCAATGTTACACCATGCAAGCAAGGTAGGTTTTACAAGTTTTTCATTCAGTTGATAAGGGACAAAACTACGCATCGCATCATGAGCATTTTCACTAGATGAAAACAGAAATTTTACGAACTCTATTCTGTCATCCAGACTCCAATCCTCAGTGGATTCAAGAAATTTATCCAAGCGCTTGAATGCGCTTTTTCTCAACCCCTTTTCCCGGTCAAAACAATAGGCGGCATAGTCTGCCCATTTGGGATTTTTCATGGCGGCATTCTCAATGCCCAAAACGACGGAATCCTTCTCTTTTGTCAGCACGCCGATCTCCTTTATGTTTGTTTTCTGGCCGGATAAGCCGCTTTTGCGACTTATCCGGCATGTCGTCGGTCATGTGCCCGCCAGACGTTCCCGCGCCCGATGGATGGCGGCCTTGACCTGTTCCGGCGCGGTGCCGCCTACATGGTTACGCGCGGAAAGGGCGCCTTCAATCGTCAATGCGGCAAAGACATCCTCGCCAATCAGGGGCGAAAATTCCCGCAACTGGGCAAGCGTCAATTCCGGCAAATCCTTGCCCTCGCCTTCCGCAAACTTGACGACCCGCCCCACGACGGCATGAGCATCCCGAAACGGCATCCCCCGCTTGACCAGATAATCGGCCAGGTCGGTTGCGGTCGCAAAGCCCTTCTGGAGCGCCTGTTCCATTCTGGAGGCCACCACGGTAATCCCGTTTTCCATCATGTCCGCAAAAATGGCAAGGGTATCCAGCAGGGTATCCAGCGTATCGAACAGCGGTTCCTTGTCTTCCTGATTATCCTTGTTGTAGGCTAAGGGCTGGCCTTTCATCAGGGTCAAGAGCGCCACCAGGTTGCCATTGACCCGCCCGGTCTTGCCCCGCGCCAGTTCCGGCACGTCAGGATTCTTTTTCTGCGGCATAATGGAAGAGCCGGTACAAAAACGATCCGCAATGCGAACAAAACCCACCTGCGGATTCATCCACAACACCAACTCTTCGGAAAGGCGGGAGATATGCGTCATGCAAAGCGCGGCAGCAGCACAGAACTCAATGGCAAAATCCCGGTCGGATACGGCATCGAGCGAATTTTCGCAGAGCGCCTCAAAGCCCAACTCAATGGCGACCGAAGTGCGGTCAATCGGGTAGGTTGTCCCCGCCAGCGCCGCCGCGCCCAGCGGCAGACAATTGACCCGCCGCCGGCAATCCCGAAAACGCTCGCCATCGCGCCGGAACATCTCAAGATACGCCAGCATGTGATGCCCGAAAGTCACAGGCTGCGCCACCTGAAGATGGGTAAAGCCCGGCATGGGCGTATAGGCTTCCCGTTCGGCAAGCGTAATCAAGGCCCGCTTCAAGGCTTTCAGCAGCGCGAGAACGCGGTCTATCCCGTCGCGCAGATAGAGGCGGATGTCGGTTGCCACCTGATCGTTGCGCGAACGCCCGGTATGCAGACGTTTGCCCGCATCGCCAATCAACGCGCTCAGGCGCTTCTCGATATTGAAATGCACGTCTTCCAGGGTGAGCGACCACTCAAACTGCCCGGATTCGATCTCCGCCTGAATGAGCGCCATGCCGCGCTCGATGTCGGACAAATCCGTCTCGCTCAAAATGCCCTGTCGCGCCAGCATCCGGGCGTGGGCAAGCGAAGCCTGGATATCCTGTCGCCACATGCGCTGGTCGAAATGGACGGAAGCGGTATAACGCTTGACAAGTTCAGAAACGGGTTCAGAAAAACGCCCGTCCCATGTATATTGTTGGGTTGAATGGTTCATTTGGTTTTCTGATGGCTTGGTGGAAAAAATCGAACATGGACAGTATACGACAAAAGCATCCTCTCCCGGACTGGCGCAACTTAGGCGTGATTTTTCGCGTCATTCTGGGCATCAACCTCATTTCCCTGGGCGCGGCGCTCTCCAACGCCTCTAGCTTTCGGCACTGGGTCGAGCGGTTCATGGAAAACGCCGCCTGGGTCGAGCTTTTGCTGCTCATCAACCTTTCCCTGCTCGCGCTGCTCAGAAACCTGCTCTGGCGCTGCCCGCCCCGGATCGCGCAGACCATCCCCGTCCTTCTGGCCGCCTTAACCACCCTCCTCCTGCACGACAGTATGCGCTTTTTCATGCTCACGGAATCCACGGCAATTTGGCGTCCCTGCCTGATGGCTATGGCTTCCGCCACCTGCCTGATCTTCTACTTTGAACTGCGGGCAGAAGCCCTCTCCCCGCGTCTGGAAGAAGCGCGGCTTTCCGCCCTGAACGCCCGCATCCGCCCGCATTTTTTCTTCAATTCCCTGAACACCGTGCTGGCGCTGATTCGTAGCGACCCAAGGAATGCGGAAAACGTGCTGGAAAACCTCTCCGAACTCTTCCGCGCCCTCCTCAAAACGCCGCATGAACTCGTCCTGCTGTCAGAAGAAATCGCCCTGGGACGCCGCTATCTCGAAATAGAAAAACTGCGGCTCGGCGAGCGTCTACGCATCTCCTGGGAAATAGAAGCCCTGCCGCAGGATACGCGCGTCCCGCCCCTGATTCTGCAACCTCTGCTTGAAAACGCCGTCTATCACGGCATCGAATCTTCGGATG
>JAISSL010000272.1 GCA_031273145.1 Zoogloeaceae bacterium
TTCAAGTTCAGCGGTCAGATGTTCCCAATCCCGGCACGTCATGCTCGCCGCAATTAATGCGCGGGTTGCCTCATCGGTAGGCAGCATGTGCGTTTGCTGGTCTTCCACGTATTGCAGGCGATGCTCCAGTTTTCGCAAAAAATGGTACGCCAGGCGGAGATCGGATTCGGTCGTGGCCGGCAAGATGGCGTGTTCCACCAACGCGCTCAACACTTGCAGCGTGGGACGGATTTGCAGGCTCGTGTCGCGCCCGCCGCGCACCAGTTGAAAAACCTGAGCGATGAATTCGATTTCCCGACTCCCGCCCTGCCCCAGCTTGATGTGTCCTACCCTATCCTTGCGCGCGACTTCGCGCCGAATCTCGCTATGCAGGTCGCGCATGGCGTTGATTGCGCCATAGTCGAGATAGCGGCGAAAGACGAAAGGGCGCGTGGTTTGCCGCAGTTGCTCAATCCAGTAAGGCTGTTTACCTTCCGCATTGATGCCGCTGTTGAGTACCCGCGCCTTGATCCAGGCATACCGCTCCCATTCCCGTCCCTGCGCGATGAAATAGGTTTCCAGAGCCGCAAGGGAGGAGACCAGCGGGCCGGAATCGCCATTCGGGCGCAGGCGCATGTCGACCCGAAAAACCTGCCCATCTTCGGTAATGTCGCCCAATATCGCAATCAGGCGCTTGCCCAGACGGGTAAAGAATTCGTAATTTTCGATTTTTGCGGGACCAGCCGTTTCGCCATCTTCCGGGTACACGAAGATGTAATCCACGTCGGATGAGACGTTCAGTTCCCGCCCGCCCAGCTTGCCCATGCCGATGACCATCAGGCGTTGCGGGATGCCGCTTTCATCCAGCGGTTCGCCGTGACTGCGGACAAGGGCGGCATGTTGAAAGGCAAGCGCCGCGTTGGTCGCCACGTCGGCAAGCAGGGTCATGGCTTCCGTGACCTCGGCAAGCGGGGCAAGCCCCGCCAGATCGCGCAGTTCGATATGCGCCATCGCCTGCTGCCGCATGTGCCGCAGTTGCCGCTTTAAGGTAGCTTCATCTTCGGCGGCAGGTTCCAGATGGGCGAGGAGCAGAGCTTCGCAAAGCGGGGAATGCCAAGATACGTGCAGCCGTTCCGGGAGTTCGGGACGGGCGGTAAAGAGGCGGCGCAGATAGCCGCTGTGCGTGAGCGCGCGCGTAAGCGCATTCTGCCATTTTGTATCGGAGGCTGGGGCAGCAGGGGACGCGGGAAGAGAAGAAGGTTCAGGCAGGTTTTCCATAGCCACTTTATACGCGACATCCGCCTGAAAGTGTAATGGATTTTTGCGTCCCTCCACTCCGTCATTCCCGCGTAGGCGGGAATCCAGGGTTTTTATGCCGGCGTGGCGTAGGGGCATATTATTTCCTTCATGTGAAAACCCTTGTTCCTACTGGATTCCCGCCTACGCGGGAATGACGGAGTGGTTACTGTTTTTATCATTTTCTGACTGCAACAAGGTCTTGACACGCCCTTGCGGGCGGCGGTATTGCAGATGACAAAACGCGCCACCCTCTTAAAAAAGGGTAGCGCGTAGTACCGTCTGCGAGACTTGCCTCTTGCGTCAATGCTCAGAATGAAACGCCGATTTTGAGGCCGAATTCCTTGGTGTTGTTTTTGGGTTCATAAAGGGGTGTGCGAACCCAAATCTCCGTAGTACCAACCGTACAACAATAAAGATCACCTTCTTGGGAATCCGATTCTGCGATGTTCCAGTATCGGTAAAAAGGTTCGACAAAAGCTTTCACTTTCCCGAAATCCTTTTCCCCTTTTACGGAGAATCTTAGCCCGTATCCGCTCGTTTGCCGAAATTTCAACTTCTGATCCCTGCCGTATCGGTCATAGAGGTGCGTTGTATTTTCGCCACTCAGCAAAAAATCAACTTCAGTGTTGAAAGCAACACCCCAGCCGTGTGGCATAGACAATTTCCAGTCCGCGCCTACCGGCATGTAATAGTAGACCTGTTCGCGTTCATAATCGCCAGGCATGGAGTCTTTTTCATCCACATGGTAGCGATAACCGAAGCCTATGTACGGAGCGGTCGAAAATTTCTGGGTCAATCTGGCTTCAACGCCAAGCGCGAGAACAAAATCATTGTAGCGAAAGGTATCGCCTTTATACTTGAGTTTCTCCCCGCTTACTATGTAGCTGCCTTCATACGTGAGGTCTTCGCTTGCGCTGGACATATAATGGTATCGTGCGCGAAGCTGACCCGACAAACTTTCGTTAAAACGGCCATCAAGCAGGTATTGAACTGAAAGTCCAGACATTGACCCATAGACTTTCATGTGACCCGGTTCCTCGTATTCATAGTCGGAAAATTCCAACGCGGCGTCGAAATTGTGCGTGACTCTTTTGGCTGCCGAACCTTTGCTCTGCGCGAATGCGGGCGCGCAAAAAACGAAAAGAAGCGCCACAACCAGCAGCAGTTTGCTGAGATTGGCTGAGATTGGCTGAGATTGGCTGAGATGGATTTCATTTTGATCTCCCTGGTGGAAAAGGTCTCGCTCTTGTCTTGGCCCTGCATGGCGGCGGGCAAGCCCGAGAAATTCAGAATGGGTATATGTTAGAATGGAAAAAATTGATTGTCAAGTGGATATTTTGAAAATTTTTAAGGAGATCGGGAACGAAAAATGCAGCCCGATCTCCCGCCAAATCCTCCAAGCCGCTCAGAAGGTGACGCCGATCCTCAGGCCGAATTCCTCCGTCCTGTTTTTGGGGAACTGAAACTCATAATCAATGGGCTGATTAGTCCGTCGATCATAAAAGTAATCGCGCTCGGTACGCGATTTCTCGATGCTCCAGTAGCGGTAAAAAGGCTCGGCAAAAATTCGCATGGCTCCGAAATCCCTCTCGACCTTCAGGGCGAATTTCAGGCCATAGCCGCCATCCTGCTTGACGTACACGTATTCGTCCTTGTCGCGCATGTAGTACTCGTCGTCATCAAAACGAATCTGATTTTCGCCGCTCATCAGGAGATCAAGCTCGGTGTTGAGAGAGAGTTTCCAGGCGCGCGCCGGAAAAAGTTTCCAGTCCGCGCCCAGCATCAGATACGAGGCGCTATACGTGCGTTCACTTTCCATGACGTGACTGGTCATCACGTTCCTTTCCATGTAATCGTCATCGGTAAAGGAACGAAAACCGTACCCCAGATAGGGCGCGAGCGAAAAATTTTCAGAAAGCCCGGCTTCAGTGCCAATCGCAAAGGCAAAATCAAAAACCCGCTGGGTAACGTCACCGCTCTGCTTGTAGCCGACAGAATCCTCATAATCGAGACTGCCACCATACATATAACTGAGTCGCGTGCGAACCTGAACCGGCATGGATTCCCTGACCCGGAAAATATCGCCCTGGTATTGCATGGAAAATCCCACCATTGTCCCATCAACTTTCATCTCCCTCGGTTCCTTGAATTCATAGCTGGAGACTTCGGGAGCGATGCTGAACAGGTGCTTTTTGCGGGACGGTTGTTTTTGCATGAACGGGCGCTTTTTTTCTGTTTTTTGCGCAGGTTCTGTTGCTTGCACAGAATCTGTTTCTTGCACAGATTCCGTTTCCTGTTCTTGTGCAAATGAGGACGTGCAAAAAACAAAGAACAGACCTATCGCCAGGAACAGTCTGCTGATATGCGTTTTCATCTTCGTCTCCTTGAGAGAAAATTGGGTACGGGTCTCGCGTTTGCCTCCGCCATTCATGGCGGAAACAAGGTCGGGGCGACTCAAAGCAAAATCACGGTAGCATTAAAAGGACGGGGGGTCAAGTTGGTTTTCAGGAAGATCGGGAACGAGCCGCGCCACCCGATCTCCCCGACCAACCCGCTCAGAACGCAATGCCAAGTTTCATCCCGACTTCCTGCGTTTCGTTTTTGGGGAAGTACACCGGGTGTACTTCCCAATTAGAATCCTCCACGAACTTGGCTTTTGATCTTGGGATGTTCTGATAGCGGTAAAAAGGCTCGGCGAAGACGCTGATTCTCCCGAAATCCATTTCAACCTTTGCGGAGAGCCTTATGCCATATCCATCTTCGTGCCTGAAGGTGCTGGCCTTGTCTTCAATATCACCCCACGCGTCTTCGTCATACTCGCGGTAACGACTCACTCTGGTTCCGCAGTTTGACACATAATCGAGTTCGGTGTTGAAAACAAGTCTCAAGTTGCGACTCGGAGCCAATTTCCAGTCAGCGCCCAGCGGCCAGTACAGACACTCCTGCTTGCGCTCGGGGTTGTGATAACTGAGATCCCAGGTTTTATCCAGAAACCGGCGATAACCTATCCCAATGTAGGGTGCGACAGAAGAATTTCCGCCTAAACGAGCCTCCCCGCCAACCGCCAAAGCCCAGTCATAAAACCGATGCTCTTCTCCGCTGCGCTTTTCGGGAGGGTGGTAGCCATCTCTGTCGCGGTAACCGTCAATGTTGGATTCGAGATTGTTACTCGTCATATAAATGACGCGCGCGCGAAGCGATGAGCGGGCAGCCAGATATTGCAGGGAAAAACCCGCCATCGTGCCATCAGTTTTCGCGCCCGGTTCCGTGTATTCATAGCTGGAAACTTCCGCCGCGATGGAAAAAGGGTGCACGACCATTACCTTTTTCTCGGCCTTTCTTTCGTCGGAATCCTGTGCCGATGCGGCTACGCAAAAGGCAAGGCCAAGCCCCGCCGCCAACAACCGTCTGCTGATATGAGTTTTCATCTTCGTCTCCTTGATCGAAAATTGAACCTGGGTTACGCGCCTGCCTTCAGGCATTCAGACCAGAGGCAAGCGCGAATCAATACATGAGGAAGTATAGTATGCAAAATGGTGCTCGACCTGAACCAAAATGTTACCATGTGTTGTCATATGCAACATTGTACAAAACCCGGCAGGCGCGTTTTCTGTTGAACCATGTGTACCTTTTGCCCTTTCCCGGCGGTTTTGCAGACAGCAACAGCAGGTCTTGCGGGCTATAAGCCCTGCGGGCGGCAGGTTGCCGCCCCTACGCGCAATTTCAGTTGCAACAGATTTTGCAAATGAAGATGGTTTTCAATCGCTGTCCGCAAGACCCCAGATCAGACGCGCTGGCCAGCGGGCAGGCGGCTGCTCAATCAGGCGGGACAACCGGGTCAGAAACCCGGCGCGGTCAATTTCCCGCCCGCCCAGTGAGGCCAGATGCGCGGTTTTCATCTGGCAATCAATCATGCCAAACCCTTCCCTACGCAAATGGGAAACGAGCAGCGCAAACGCAATTTTGGAAGCATCCGGGCGGCGAGCAAACATGGATTCGCCATAAAACATCCGCCCAATGGCAACCCCATACAGGCCGCCCGCCAGCTCTCCCCCTATCCAGGTCTCAACACTATGCGCGTAACCCGCGTGATGCAGCGCGGTATAAGCGGCGGCAATTTCGGACGTAATCCAGGTGCCGCGCTGTCCCGCCCGCGCAATTCCGGCACAGGCAGCAATGACTTCGGCAAAGGCGCTATCTACCCGCACCTCATACCCGCCCCGTCGCAAAACCCTGGCAAGCGAGCGGGAAAGGCGAAATTCCTCCGGGAACAGCACCATGCGCGGATCGGGATTCCACCAGAGCGGCTCCGGCGAGGTCTCGTCGTACCAGGGAAAAATTCCCTGCCGGTAAGCAGCCAGCAAGCGGGAGAGAGAAAGATCGCCGCCCACCGCGTACAAATCATCATCAGGCAGAATGCGGCGCATCGGGGTCGGCGCGTCTCCCTGTCGCCAGAATTCAGGATGCACCAGAAAATGCGCCTCCGCCTCGGATAAATCAGCCGCCATGCGTCAATAGCAAAGGAATAGCACCAAAACCCTCAGGATGCGCGTCCCGGCTTCATATGCCGCCAAACCCGGCAGCAGGCTCGCGCTCTGCCGTCTGCGTCTGAAGCACACGTCGCGCCCCGTTATAACGCCCCCGCCAGTAGTGGTTCATCATGCTATCCATACGTACCGACCCTTTGGCGCTGGGGGCGTGGAGAAAATAATCATCGCCCAGATAGATGCCGACATGAGAAAAGGCGCGGCGTCTCGTATTGAAAAAGACCAGATCGCCCGGCTTCAAGTCATTCCGGTCGACTTCTTCGCCTAGCTCCGCCTGCTCCCTGGTAGTGCGCGGCAAAACCAGACCCGCCCCCTCACGATAGATGAACTGCACGAAGCCGCTGCAATCCAGCCCCGTCTCCGGCTGGATGCCGCCAAAGCGGTAGCGGGTTCCCACGACGGAAAACCCTTTTAACAGCACGTCCTGTGCCGTATTGGAGTAGCGTTGAAACAGCGATGTTCCTGAATTCTGGGCATTCGACCCGGTATCCGCCAGAGCGGTTCCACAAGGAACCCCAAGAAAGAGCAGTACCGCGAAAAAAAAGCCACCATGCCGGTTGCAGAGTTTTACCATTTCAAGCAATCATGAAATAATTTGTGCGTGTCAATTTAAGGGAAAATCCTTCTCCTGTAAAGTGATAACCCTTCGTTCGCCAAGGAGATTTTGCCGTGTCCGACCTGCCTCACATTCTGGTTGTTGATGATTCAAATGTGGTTCGCACCGTGCTCAACCAGCATCTGAAAGACGTGTACGAAATCCGCGAGGAAGTCGACGGTGAATCCGCCTGGCAGGCACTGGTGCTTGATACGTCCATCGCGGCGGTCATCTCCGACCTGCAAATGCCCGTACTGGACGGCCTTGGCCTCTTGGAGCGCATTCGCTCCTGCCGCCTTTCCCGGCTGCGCGATATTCCCTTCATCCTGATTTCCAGCGAGGAAGATCAGGCCATGCTGGAAAAATTCAAGGCGCTTGGCGTATCCGATGTCATCTCCAAGAACATCAAGGCATCCGACCTGAAAACCCGTCTGCATGGCCTGCTGCAATTCTCGCTAACCCAGCAATCGCTGGAACAATCCCTCGCAAGTCAGACCAAGGACGCAAAAACCGGCTTATTCACCCGCCGCTATATCGAACTCCATGCCGCGCAGTCCATCTCCTACTCCCTGAGGCACGATACGCCCTTCTGCCTGATGATTATCGGCTTCGACAATTACGCGCGCATCATCTCCCAGTTAGGGGAAGAAAAGGTGGAAAGCATCGGAACCAAATTCGCGCAAAAGATTGCGGACAAGATACGCAAGGAAGATAGCGTCGGCCTTTTTTCGCCCGGGCGGTTTGCCGTGGTTTCCCCCGGCACCGCGCCGGAAGCCTGCGCCATTTTCGCCCGCCGGCTTCGTCACGCAATTGCGGAAGCGAACATTTCCGCCAAGGGACAGCGCATTCCCCTCACCATGAGCGCGGGAATTGCCAGCGTTCCCTCGGATGACGCCTCTTCCGCCGAACAACTGATGGAACTTGCCTATCAACGGATGGAAGCGGCCATTGCCGCCGGGGGGAACCGCACGGAATACGGCAAGATTATCAAGGCCAACCGTCGCGCCGCAAGCGCGATGCGCGTAGATCAGGCGCTCGAATTAATCCGCGCGCAACAGTTTAAAACCGTGATTCCGCAATTGCCCGCCCTGGGGAAACAAATCCTGCCCCTGCTTCACCTCATGCAGAAGGAATTTGAACTGGAATTTCCCCTGGAAGAACTGGAAAAAAATCTCGCCGCGCGTAAATCGCGCCCATCAGCTAAAGGATGACGCTTCTCTTTGCCATAAATGGCGAAGAGAAGCGTGACAAGGCGCGTTGTTGCGCCAATGCTACTGACAGAGCAGGCTGGGGCCGGTACAGACGTGTGGCGCGGGGCGGGCGTTCGCGGCAGCGCGCGCAGCCCGTTGCTGTTCCTCTGCCTTTTTCGCTGCTGCTCTTTCCCGCTCGGCGTTAGCCGCCCGTTGTTCCTCCGCCCTTTTCGCCGCCGCTCTTTCCCGCGCTGCGGCTGCGGCTCTTTCCCGCGCGGCTGCGGCTTTTGCCTTTTCCCGTTCTGCGGCAAGAGCCTTTTCCCGCTCTTCGGCAGCAAGGGCTTCCTGTTCTGCCTCCGCAGATAATGCTTCTTCCGCAGAAGGTTCAGCTTCCGCAGGCGCTTCCCCTTCTTCTCCCGGCGCTTCTTCTGGCGACGCGCCTTCTTCATCAAGCGGCTCGGTTGCCTCCTCTGGCGCATCCGTCGTCAGGACGGGAGGAGTTTCCGGCGCGGCTTCTTCCGGTTTTTCTCCAGAGAAGACGGAAAACCAGATTGCCACCGCCAGTAGCGCCAGCGCCATGACAACGATGCCCATTATCAACGGAAGGCGGGAAGCAGGCGTCGGAGTCGGCGTTACGGTCTCTAAAGCGTCCTCCTGCATGGCAGGTTCGGAAGTATCACTCTGCGGTATGGCTTGCGAAACCTTGTCCTGCGCGACCGTTTCCGAAATGCTTTCCTGCGGCGCAACTTTCACAGTGCCGTACTGCATGGCGGGTTGGGAAGTGGCGCTCTGCGGTATGGCTTGCGAAACCTCGCCCTGCGCGACCGTTCCCGAAATGCTTTCCTGCGGCGCAACTTTCACAGCGTCGTACTGCATGGCGGGTTGGGAAGTGGCACCTTGCGGTACAGTTTCCAAAACGCTGTTCTGCGGAACGGTTGCCGAAACGTCGTTTTGCGGCGCGGCGACTATGGCGGGTTCCGGGTACGCGATGATTTCCGCCACGGGCACGGTTGCCGCCGCTACCGCCGTTTCTGGTACGGGAGCTGCGGCTGCCGTTGCCGTTACCGCCAGCCCCGCGCCGCAATGCCTGCAAAACCGAGCGGACAGGGGATTGGGAGACTGGCAGGCAGGGCAGGGGCGCATAAGCGCTTGTCCGCAATTCCGGCAGAAGCGGGTTGGGCTGGATTGTGGCGCGTTGCAATGCGGACAATTCATGGCGCAGACCTCAACTCAGGCGGTTGCCGCATTCGCCGCAAAAGGTATCGCCCGGTGCAAGCGGCGCGGCGCATTTGGGACAATTTGTCGCGGAAGCTGCGGCTGGCTGCGCGGACAAGGTAGGCTCAACGGGTGACGCGGGCGGCGGCAGAGCTGGGTTCGCCTGCTTCGCGCCAGAACACATCCGACCACCACTCCGCTCAATGCCAATCAGGATCGGCACGGTCATGACCATTGCCAATACGAACAGCAGGAGATTGGTGAGCAAGGCCACGCAAAAAATAACGCGCGCCCCGAGACGAATGGCCTGTACAAGCATAGCTACCCCAAGCGCCCGGTGAAAATGCGTGTCATATTGCTGGGTCAGCAGGGTTGGCGAATTGACATCTTTTTCCTTTCGCGCTTCCAGAGCTGCCAAACCCTCCGACAGATAGGTATCCCAGCCGGAAACGTAGGCACTGCGCCGGTTTTCGGGAATGCGCCGCATGAGTTCCAGCACCAGCTTGCTGTGTTCCTCGTTGCTGTTCGCCTCTCCGAATCTGTATTTCTTGACGATGCTTACGATGTTATCGCCGTATTTTTTGGTGAGTGTGACGAAATCGCCTTCCACGACTTTTCGTACACTGTACTGTGATCCAAGCCCCAGCCAACCCGCAACCTGCGCGCCCAGAGCCAATTTTCTGCTTTCGTCATCATCTTCTTCCACGCCATAGCGCGGTACCGAAAAATCGTTGTCAACAAAAGTGGCCGATAAGCAGAATAGGGTGTATACGCTTGCCACAAACGCCACCACCGCC
Source organism: Zoogloeaceae bacterium (assembly GCA_031273145.1). GTDB lineage: Bacteria > Pseudomonadota > Gammaproteobacteria > Burkholderiales > Rhodocyclaceae > Azovibrio. The sequence continues at coordinate 9,623 of JAISSL010000272.1, forward strand.
AGTATCCGGCAAACCCAATGGGCAGCGACGAACAGGGGCAAATCAAGACTGAAGTTTCGCATGGAAACTTTTTGGATGGTCATATTCATGTGCTTCTCCCGAAGATTGAATAAAAAAAGAGGGTGAATGATACCAAACTGCTATGAAATGCAGGGCACAAGTTTACCTCATTCATGGCGGCTCAACATTTTGCATCAAACCATTTTTTCACGCTTGTTTTCACGCTTGCCAGTGCGCCGGCCAGTTTTTCCGGCTCTGTGCCGCCGGCCTGCGCCATGTCCGGCCTGCCGCCGCCCTTGCCGCCGACTTGTTGCGCGACGAAATTCACCAGTTCCCCGGCTTTGACCTTGCCCGTCAAATCGGCAGTTACGCCCGCAATCAGGCTTACCTTGCCGTCCGCAACAGTCGCCAGCACGATGACGGCGGATTTGAGTTTGTCTTTCAGTTTATCCAGCGTTTCGCGTAAGGTCGCGGGGTCAATGCCTTCCAGCGTGGCGGTCAGAAGTTTTGCGCCGTTGCCGATTTCAAGGGACTGTCCGGCAAGGTCGTCAATCTGGCTGCCCGCCAGCTTCGATTTCAGCCGGACGACTTCCTTCTCAAACGCTCTCGTCTGTTCAATCAGGCCGGTAATGCGCTCGGCCAAGGCTTCCGGTTGCGCCTTCAGGAGCGCGGCGATTTCCTCTACCCGTTCTTCCTGTGTTTGTAGATAGGCGAGCGCATTCAACCCCGTTACCGCTTCGACGCGGCGCACGCCGGCGGCCACGCCGCTTTCGAAGATGATTTTGAATAAGCCGATGTCGCCGGTACGTTGAACGTGCGTCCCGCCGCAGAATTCTTTGGATGTGCCGATGGAAAGCACCCGCACCGTGTTGCCGTATTTCTCGCCAAATAGCATCAACGCGCCGGTTTTTTGCGCGGCTTCCAGCGACATCACCGCCGCCTCGGTGGCGGTATTGTGCAGGATTTCCGCATTTACCAGACTTTCCACCTTGCGGATTTCGGCGGCGGACATCGGCGCGTGGTGGGCGAAGTCGAAGCGGGTCTTATCGGGATCAACCTGCGAACCCTTCTGCTGGACATGGCTGCCCAACACTTCCCGCAACGCCTTGTGCATGATATGGGTGACGGAGTGATTGCGGGCAGTGGCGGCGCGGGCTTCCACGTCAACTCTGGCGCTCACCTTGTCGCCGGTACGCAGTACCCCGGTTTTGACGATGCCGTGATGCCCGAAAACCGCCGCCTGGATTTTTTGCGTGTCCTCAACGGCGAACAGTCCCGCGCCTTTCAGTTCGCCCCGGTCGCCGACCTGCCCGCCGGATTCGGCATAGAAGGGCGTGTTATCGAGCACGACGACGCCAAATTCGCCCTCGTTCAACTGCGGGACGGTTGCGCCATCCCGGTAGAGCGCGAGAATCTCGCCCGTGGCTTCCAGCGTGTCGTACCCCTGAAAATTCGTATCTGCGCCGGTATAGTCGAGATTGGCGACCATCCTGAATTTTCCGGCTGCCCGCGCCTGTTCCTTCTGCCGCGCCATGGCGGTATCGAAGGCGGCAGTATCCACCGTCACGCCGTGTTCGCGGCACATGTCGGCGGTGAGATCGAGCGGAAAACCGTAAGTGTCATGCAGCTTGAAGGCCGTCTCGCCGTTGAAGACTTTCAGATGCTTTGCCTGCAATGCCGCCAGTTCCGCTTCCAGAATCGCCATGCCGTGTTCGATGGTGGCGAAAAAGCGTTCTTCTTCGGCTTTCAGGGTTTCCATAATGCGCGGCTCGCCGCTGACGAGTTCCGGGTAAGCCGCGCCCATTTCGGCAACAAGATCGGGGACGAGGCGGTAGAAGAAAGCCATCCGCATACCGAGTTTGTAGCCGTGCCGGATGGCGCGGCGGATGATGCGGCGCAGCACAAAGCCGCGCCCCTCGTTGCCGGGAATCACGCCGTCGGCAATCAAAAAGGCGCAGGCGCGAATGTGGTCGGCCAGCACCTTGAGGCTTGGGCTTTCCATGTCGGCGGTCGAAGTCTCACGCGCGGCGGCGGCGATGAGATTCTGGAACAAATCAATCTCATAATTGGAATGCACGCCCTGCAACACGGCAGAAACGCGCTCCAGCCCCATGCCGGTATCCACGCTCGGTTTGGGCAACGGGTGCATCACGCCTGCTTCGTCGCGGTTGAACTGCATGAAGACGTTGTTCCAGATTTCGATGTAGCGGTCGCCGTCCTCGTCCGGCGTACCGGGCAGCCCGCCGGGGATGTGCGCGCCGTGGTCGTAGAAAATCTCGGTGCAGGGGCCGCAGGGGCCGGTATCGCCCATCATCCAGAAATTATCGGAAGCATAGCGCGCGCCCTTGTTGTCGCCGATGCGGATGACGCGCTCCGGGGCAAGCCCCACCTCTTTCGTCCAGATGGCGTAGGCTTCATCGTCCTCGGCATAGACGGAGACGTAGAGCCGCTCCTTCGGCAGCTTGAAAACTTCGGTGAGCAACTCCCAGGCGTAGAGAATCGCGTCGCGTTTAAAGTAATCGCCAAAGGAAAAATTGCCGAGCATCTCGAAAAAGGTGTGGTGCCGGGCGGTATAGCCGACGTTTTCCAGATCGTTGTGTTTGCCGCCCGCCCGCACGCATTTTTGCGAAGTCGTGGCGCGGGTGTAGGGACGCTTGTCGAACCCAAGAAACACGTCCTTGAACTGGTTCATGCCCGCGTTGGTGAAGAGCAGGGTGGGGTCTTCATGCGGCACAAGCGAGCTGGAAGCGACAATCTGGTGTCCCTTGGACGCAAAGAATTTCAGGAACTGCGCGCGGATTTCGGCGGATTTCATGGAACGACCCATAGCAGAAAACTTGCTATTTTACCGGGAATTGCCCCGAACAACCCAGACAGGATTTACAGATGTCGCTCTTTTGCGCGGATTCCACGCAGGAACTCTCAGACTGGTGTCTTGCAGGTCTTGCAGACGACAACTGAAAAACCATTGGTACTGGGGCGAATCTTGCTCAGAATATGTCTCCCTGCTTCCCGGTTTTTTCTTCCACACTGGCCTTTTTGAAGGTGGTAGCGCCGTAGGAAAGGTCAAGGTATTCCGCCCGTTCGCTACCATTCAACAATCCGGCAATGGTGAGGATTTGCAGTTTGCGAAACGCCTCTCCGTTAGCGGGACTGGTGTAATAACCCGCTTTGACGGCTTCTGTCGTCATGGCCTTGGTCGGTTGCGCCAACGTGACAAACAGGCCAATTGCCGCCTTTTCCCGCTCAACCACATGAGCCAGTTCGCGGATCATTCTCACTTCCACGTTTTCGCCCCCCTTCACGGATACCACAATTTTCTTGTGCGTCTTGCTGCCGTCCTGAAAGAAAATCATGCCATCAATGCCGCCATCCGCGCCTTTTTTCTTGCCCTGATAGGGTTGCGCGTTGACCAACGAGCAAGCCCACCACTGGAACTGATATTTGTCGCGCCTTGCCAAATCCATTGCGCCTTCTAGGTCCTTGGGCGTACCATGCACCTCAAAGCCGATTTCGGGAAATGCGTCCTTCAAGCGTTTTTCAATCAACGTGATAGCCAGGTGGGTAATGTCAATGCCAATCCACTGGCGCTTCAGTTTTTGCGCGGCATGAACCGCCGTGCCACAACCGCAGAACGGGTCAAGCACCACCTCTCCTTCTCTGCTGCTGGCGCTGACAATGCGTTCCAGCAAGGCAAGCGGCTTTTGCGTCGGGTAGCCAAGGCGCTCTTGCGCCTGGGAATGTATAGGGGCTACATCATCCCAAAGGTCGTCAACGGTTTCGCCTTCCAGTTCGTCTAAAAAACGCTTCCGCCGAATCCTGTGAGATTTATCGGCGGG
>JAISSL010000276.1 GCA_031273145.1 Zoogloeaceae bacterium
GCCGATTCCTTTTCCAGTTCCCGGATGGCAAGGGCGCGTTCCTTTGCCTTGGCGGGCAGATAGCCGTGAAAGGCGAAGCGTTGCCCTTCCAGCCCGGATGCCATCAGCGCAAGCAATATCGAAGAGGGGCCGACGAGCGGCACAACTTTAATGCCCCGCGCATGAGCCAACGCCACGAGGGTTGCGCCCGGATCGGCTACGGCGGGGCAGCCCGCTTCCGACAACAGCCCCACGTCCTGCCCTGTCTGCAAGGGCGCGAAAAGTTCTTCCAGGGTTGCAAGGGGCGTGTGCTCATTCAATTCCCGCACATTCAGTTCCTGCAAGGGACAGGGCAGGTCGACCCATTTCAGAAAGGCGCGCGCCACCTTTGCCGCTTCCACGACAAAATGCCGCAAGGCGCGTATCCGCAACAGGACGGCAGGCGACAGGGTTGCCATGCGGCAGTCCGCATCTGCCTGGGTCTGGGCGGAAAGGAGCGGCACGGGCAATAAATAGAGCGTCCCCCGGCTCATGGCACGGCAAATCCCGCCGCGCGTAACAGTTCGCACAGGGCAATCAAGGGTAGGCCGATCAGGGCGTTGGGGTCTTCCCCTTCCAGCTTTGCGAGCAGGCTGATGCCCAAGCCTTCGTACTTTGCCGCGCCGGCGCAGTCGTAGGCCGGTTCCCGCGCAAGGTAACGCTCGATTTCCGCATCCGACAGGACGCGAAACGTCACCAGCGTGGATACGCCGCGCGTGTGCGCGACATTCGTCTGGCTATTGAAGAGACAAAGCCCGGTGAAAAAATCCACCGTCTGCCCGGATAGGGCGCGTAACTGTGCCGCCGCGCGCTCATAGTTGCCGGGTTTGCCATAGACCTGTTCCTCGCAGATGGCCACCTGATCGCTGCCGATGATGAACGAAGGCGTGAAAAGCCGTTCCGCAGCGGTGCGCGCCTTGGCTTCGGAGAGCCGCAACGCCAGGGCGTGCGGCGCTTCGTCGGGCAGGGGCGTTTCATCGCAATCGGGATCAATCGTCGAGAAGGGCAGCCCAAGCCTCGATAACAATTCCCGGCGAAAATGGGACGTGGAAGCCAGCACCAGCGGCAATGTGGCGGGCGTAGAAGACCTTGACACTTTCATACGAATTTCCTTTCATCTTTTTCATGATGTGTAATTTTACTGCGAGTCTTCCCCTTCTTTGTTCGACATGGACTATAATCTGCATGTCAAAGTTATCTCTTCCCGTTCCGGTCTGGGCGGTGACGCGCCCGACGCCTATTTTGGAGAAAACACAAATGGCATCCGAAAAACCCTGTGTAATCAATGAGTTACCCCCCCCCCCCGCATTCTGACGGCATATTTGCCCGTTTCTGAATCGCCTCTCCCTGTTTCATCCCCAAATCCCCGAAAATTCTGCGTGATGCTACCGGCGGCCTGCCTTGGCGGCTACCGTAAGCTCTGCGCCTCTGTTGCCTCTGCCTGTCACAGATTTTTCAAGGGGAATCCCATGAAACGACTGGTTCTTCCGCTGCTTGCGCTTTCTCTGGCCGGATGCGTTAGTAACCCATCTTCTGAAAAAAAGACAACTAATGACCCGCGCGAATGCGCCCGCAACTTCACCTATGATGGCAGCTTTTTGGCTGGTCGCACATTTAAATCAACGGCCTTTGTTAACAAGGTCAACAAGGCAGATGCCATGAAGCGTGCCACCCGTTATATCGCCCAAAACGGCTTCCAGATCAGTAGCACCGACGAGAAACTCGGCATCGTCAGCGCCTCACAGGGCGTCAGCTATGGACAAGGCAAAACCGCCCCTCTCAACGTCAGTTTTGAGCAGGAAAAAGGCGGTGTGCAAATGGATTTCAGCTACTCCATCTCTGGTGGCGTGACCTCACCTGTGAGCGCAGTACAAAACTTCTTTTGCGAAGTGGCTGAAGCGGTCGAAGGCAAGAAATAATTTTCCCGGCTTTGGAAAGCCTTTGGCTCCCGGTTAGGCTTGGTCGCGCTTGTCTCTGCCCTCAAGGGTGGAGACAGGCGCGATTTGTGTTCACTTTTCCCCGGCGAGGACATCCGCCTCTTGTGGGTGCGATTCAAACCAGCGCACAGCATAGGAGCAGGTGGGGACGGCCTTTTTTCCGTCGGCGCGCAGGCGGTCGTAACATGCTTGCATCAGCTCCCCCGCAACCCCCTGCCCGCGCAGCGTGTCGGACACAAAGGTATGGTCAATCTCGACCACTCCCGTGCGGCGTTCGGGAAAGGTGATTTCGGCAATGACCGCGCCCCCTGCATCCTTGGCGTAGATTCGATTGGGTTCTTCGATGAATTCCATGAGGTTTGCTCCTTGAGTGGAAGAAAGTTAGAGCATTTTTGGTTCAATCATGACCACATCTTGCCCTCCCCCGGCGCTTCGCGCCACCCTCTCCCACAAGTGGGAGAGGGGATGCTCAGTGCCGTCCGCGCTGCATATCTCCCCTCTCCCGCTTGCGGGAGAGGGGGCGGGGGAGAGGGTAATTAGGCAGATGTATTGCCGCACGATGGAAGGGAAACAACCAATCCATAGATGCGCCAGACACTAACATAGCGCAAAAAGCGCCGCATACGATAGGCAGACTATAACATGGAGCGGAAATTCAGGCATATGCAAGTCAGCCTGATCTATGGAATCCACGGCATCCCGACGCAAAACTGCCTTACTCGCTGGCCTTGAAGTTATAGACCGTGCGGATTCTCTCGATCACGTCTGCCGTCGGCTCAATGTGCGAAAGCACTTCATTGATGTCCTTGTAGGCCATCGGCGATTCATCCAGTGTACTCTGCTGAACCGAAGTGGAAAAAACATCTTTCATCTCGGCCTGAAATTCGTCCAGAGACAAGGTTTTGAACGCCTTGCTGCGGCTCATCAGACGCCCCGCCCCATGCAGCGCGGAGTAATTCCAGTCGGGATTGCCCTTGCCCACGCAGATGAGGCTGCCATCGCGCATGTTGATCGGAATCAGCAGGTGTTCCCCCGATTTGGCGGAAACTGAGCCTTTCCGCAAGATCATCGCATCCGTATCAATGTAGTTGTGAATGGTGGTGAAGCGGTCGGCCTCAGTCAAACCCATTCCGTCCAGAATGACCTGCGTCATTGCCTGCCGGTTCAGCACCGCAAAACGCTGGATGATTCGCATGTCGTGCAGATAATCCTCGAACAAGCCGCCCGAAGCGTAAGCGAGGTCTTTGGGAATATCCGTACTCGTGCCGGATTTCAGGCGTTGGAGCGTCGCCTCGATTTCCTGCGCCCGTCCTTCGGCTTTCAGGGTGGCGATGGCCGCGTCAAGCGCCTCTTTGGAAGTGCCGTTCAAATGCCGGTAAGCCTCATCCTGATACCAGGTGGCGACTTCCTGTCCAAGATGGCGGCTGCCGGAATGGACGACCAGATACAGGCTGCCATCGTCGGCGCGATCCACTTCGATGAAATGATTGCCGCCGCCCAGCGTGCCGATGCTCATCCGCGCCCGATCCAGCTTGACATGGCTGGCGCAGCGCAACTGGCTCAAATCAATTTCCGAATTCAGCGGATGCGGACTTTTGCGAACATGGAAGCCAGAGGGAATTTCCGCCCGAATCAGGTGGTCGAGCCGCGCAAAATCCAGATCGCGCTCGACCACGCGCACGGTTTCCATGCCGCAGCC
>JAISSL010000035.1 GCA_031273145.1 Zoogloeaceae bacterium
CGACTTCCGTGAAAAACACCGTCCAGCAGTTCAAGGTGTAGCAGGCTGCGCCTGGGCAATTGGCCTTGCAGGTTGCCCCGAACGAAAAACCCCGCCATCCGGCGGGGTTTTTGTTGGGAACAATTGGGAGACAAACGCAGTATGGGCATCAAAGGCATTCATACTTTTGGGGAGTGTCAATACCTTATGGCGCCCAGAAAATGATGAGGACAGCGACACTCCGTCATTCCCGCGTAGGCGCAACCTGCAAGGAAGCGGAGCGAAGGAAGTGCACATCGTGGTAGTCGCCCGCGCAGAGCGACAGGCGGTTTAGCGTTTTTGCTTTAGTTGAGGTTTCGCCGAATATTTAGTGGCTTGCTCTTGCTGTGCCTGTTCCCTTGCCGCAGTCCTACGTTCCTCATCTATGCGATCCCGTTGTTGGGCTTCCTCCAAATCTTTAGCGGCTCGCTCTTGCTGTGCCTGCTCCCTTGCCGCAGCCCTACGTTCCTCATCCATGCGATCCCGTTGTTGGGCTTCCGCCAAATCTTTAAGTTCCTGCTCTTCCTGTCTCCGCGCCCTTGTCGCAGCCCTAGGCGCCTCATCTGGGTCTGGAATCGTGACAACCGTAGACGTGTCAGAAGCGCCCGCTGGCTGGGAAGACATCTGGGTGGTTGGCGTTGGGCTATCTTGCGCGGCGGCGCTTGCCTTTATGCCTTGAACAATCCTTGCCGCTTCGTTGTATCGCTCCTTAGATACCCAGTCGTCCTGATGAACGCTCTCCACCTTTGCCCCGCCAGAACACGGCAAATTTTTGTATTCAGTCCTGCCATCGGTGGTTTTGCACTTATAAACCTCCGCCTGTGTCGTGGAAAACATGAGGCAAAGAAACAGAGCGAGCAACGCTGCTTTCATGATTATCTCCCCGATGGATATGACGACATTATGATACGGGTATCGGTGTTTGTCAAAAAATATTGAATGCGCCCTGCCAAACTTCACACACCTTCCGCCCCGTCCGGCAGGGAAGCGCGGAGCGTCTGGTAGAGGATGTCCATTGCCTGCGGGCGAGTAAAAGTGACGCGCCAGGCAAGCAGGACGCGGCGTTTGGGCGCGTGCGGCAAAAAAGGGCGTACTGTAAAGAGTTCGCTCGCAGGCCAGATATTAGCCGCGCAGGCGGGGACGACGGCAATGCCCGCGCCGCTGGCAACCATATGGCGCAAGGTTTCCAGCGAGCTGGATTCCATCGCCTGATTCAGCCCTTCCGGTTCGGAGAGTTGCGGGCAGGCCGTCACCACCTGATCCCGAAAACAGTTGCCCTGCCCCAACAGCAGCAATTGACCGGGGTCTAGCGCCGCGCTGTCAATCGCTTCCTGCTGGCAGAGGGGATGATTCGCGGGCAGGAGAATCCTGAAAGGTTCTTCATAGAGCGGACGGGTCACGATACCGGGCGGATTGAAGGGCGCGGCGACGATGGCGGCATCGAGTTCGCCGTTCTTCAGGAGTTCTGAGAGGCGATGGGTGAAATTTTCCTGCAAGTACAGGGGAATGTCGGGCGCGGCCGCGTGGAAGGCCGGAACCAGACGGGGCAGCAGATAGGGCGCAATCGTGTAGATAACGCCCAGACGCAGGGAACCCACCAGCGGGTCTTTGCCAAGCTGGGCGATTTCTTCAATCCGCAGCATTTCGGCAAGCACCTTTTCCGCCTGCGCACAAATCTGCTCGCCGATTGGGGTTAGGCGGACATCACCGGGCGAACGCTCAAACAGCAGAACGCCCAGCCGGTCTTCCATCCGTTTGACCGCGACGGATAAGGTCGGCTGACTGATGTTGCAATGCTCGGCGGCGCGGCGAAAATGTCTTTCCCGCGCCAGCGTCACGATATAGCGAAGTTCGGCAAGGCTCATGGCGTCTCTCGCATAAGCAGGTTCAAATCGGTTGCGTCTAGCCAACGCCACTGGCCTTCCCGCAAATCGGGCGGCAATCCATAAGCGCCAATGGCAACCCGGCACAGCGCCTCGACATGGAATCCTACCGCCGCCAGCATCCGGCGTACTTGATGATAACGCCCTTCGGTCAAGGTGAGGTAAAGGATTTTTGCGTCCCGCTCATCCGGCGCGACGGCTTTTGCAACGGCGGGCTTGACTTCATTTTTGAGGAGAACGCCGGTCAGGAGTTTTTGCCGCGCCGCTTCGGTGAGCGGTTCGGAGAGCTGCGCCCGGTAGCGTTTGGAGATGTTTTTTCGGGGCGAAATCAGTTGGTGCAGCAGGGTTCCATCGTCCGTTAAAAGAAGCAAGCCCGTCGTTTCGACATCCAGTCTGCCCACGCATTCCAGGGCGCGTCGGGAAAACTGCAATGGAAGCAGGGCATGAACGCCCGGATGATGTTTTGGATTGCGCGAACACTCGTATCCAGCGGGCTTGTTGAGCGCGATGACCGCCTTTGCGTGATAAGGCCAGACTGCGCCATCTACCGTCAATTCAGTGCCATCCGGCAAATCTTCTATTATCTGAAAAGGGTCGGCGCACACTGCGCCCGCTACGGCACAACGCCCTTCCCGAATCAGGCGGCGACATTCCCGGCGCGTACCAAAGCCTTGCTGTTGCAGCAGGCGCTCAAGTGGCTGCGGCATCCTCAATTATCCCGCGTGGGGCTGTGCAGATGAAAAAGCCGCGCGAGAATGCGCTGCAAATCGGCGCATTCCTCCCCCTTGGCCTGACGCAAGGTCTGGGTCGGCGCGTGGAGAAACTTGTTGGTCAGGCGGACGGAAAGTTCTTCCAGAATGGCATCCGGCATTTCCCCCGCGTGCAGGCGCTTGAGGGCGCGCTCCAGCTCATGCCGACGGGCGCGTTCGGTAGAATCCCGCAAATCCCGGATTAAGGGGACAGCATCCAGCGAAGTCAGCCACTTCATGAAATCCGCCGTTTGCCCTTCGATAATCGCTTCGGCTTCCGCCGCCGCCGGCTGCCTCAATTCAACCCCGCTTGCCACAATTCCGGCCAGGTCATCCACGGTATAGAGAAACACATCATCCAGCATCGCCACTTCCGGCTCGATGTCACGCGGCACGGCCAGGTCGACCATGAACATGGGACGATGCCGCCGCATCTTTAACGAACGCTCAACCAGTCCCAGGCCGATGATCGGCAGAGGCGAAGCGGTGCAGGAGACCACGATGTCATGCTCGAACAGGATGCCGCCGATTTCATCCAGCCGGATGGCGCGACCGTTGAAGCGTTCCGCCAGCGCCGCGCCCCGTTCCACGGTACGGTTGGCGATAGTGACGGCGGCAGGCGCATGGGCGCAAAAGTGAGCGGCGGCAAGCTCGATCATCTCGCCCGCGCCGATGAACAGCAGCTTTTGCTGGTTGATGGATTCAAAAATCCGCTCTGCCAGTTGCACGGCGGCGGCAGCCATGGAGATGATGTTCGCGCCGATTGCGGTATCGGTCCTCACTTCCTTGGCGACGGAAAAGGCGCGTTGAAAAAGGCGATGCAGATGGCTGCCCAGACTGCCGACTTCTTCGGCTAACCGCGTGGCTTCCTTGATCTGGCCTAAAATCTGCGTTTCTCCCAGCACCATCGAATCCAGGCCGGAAGCGACC
>JAISSL010000066.1 GCA_031273145.1 Zoogloeaceae bacterium
GAAAAAATGACAGAAGAAAAGCGTTTGCCGGGGACACGCAATAAATCTCTTATTGTCCGCAATTGCGACATTCCGCACCTGCATGTAGACTGGGCGCAGACGGAACATTTGCGGATAGAAAATTGCAAATTTGACACCCTGCTTATTCGCAACGGACGCATTGGCAAGCTGGAAATTATTGACTGTTCATTGAAAAAACTGGACGTTTCCAATACCCAGGTTCAGGAACAGGACGTGCGCGTCCCGAAAGGTTGCGACACCCTCGCCACGGGCAGTAACATAAAATGGTCGCCCGCTGAATAATCCCTTGCCGCCCGTGTCATGCTACCCCGTCATTCCCGCGTAGGCGGGAATCCAGCAAGAACATAGGGTTTTCGCAGGAAGGGAATGATATACCACTATTCTATGTCACCGTAAAAATACTGGATTCCCGCCTACGCGGGAATGACGGAGTGGTTACGGTTTTCATCATTTTCTGATTGCAACAAGGGTTTGACACTCCCTCACCAGAGCAGACTTGATTCGAGTGTATACTTCGACGCTTGCTTACCCTCTCCCCCAACCCCTCTCCCGCAAGCGGGCGAGGGGAGATTTTGAGACCCTCTCCCACTTGTGGGAGAGGGTGCCCCGAAGGGGCGGGAGAGGGTAAATCAATATGCAAATTGCCCTAGGGTAAAAACTGACCTAACCATGACCGACGACCTGTTTGCCCCGGAAGACCTGCCGCTGCCGGATCATCCCGTATCCGGCTTTTCACCGCTGGCGGAACGGCTGCGTCCCAAAACCCTGGATGAAGTGGTGGGGCAGGAACATCTGCTTGGGGCAGGCCGCCCGCTTAAGCTGGCATTTCAAGCGCGGCAGCCGCATTCCATGATTTTCTGGGGGCCGCCGGGAGTCGGCAAAACCACTCTGGCGCGGCTGATGGCCGATGGTTTCGAGTGCGAGTTCATCGCCCTTTCCGCCGTATTTGCCGGCGTAAAAGACATCCGGGAAGCCATGCGGCGAGCGGAAGAAAATCAGCGCCGGATGCGCCGTACCCTGCTCTTTGTGGATGAGGTGCATCGCTTCAACAAGGCGCAGCAGGATGCCTTTTTGCCCTACGTGGAATCTGGCCTGATTACCTTTATCGGCGCAACGACGGAAAATCCGTCCTTTGAAGTCAATTCCGCCCTGCTTTCCCGCGCAACGGTTTATGTCCTGAAGCCGTTGGAAGAAGCGGATTTGGCCTTGCTGTTCGACCGGGCGGTTGATACGGCGCTCTTTGGCCTCAGTTTTGCGCCGGAAGCCAAAAATCACCTGCTTGCCCTGGCGGATGGAGATGCCCGCAAACTCCTGAACATGCTGGAACAACTCGCCGTCGCCGCCGAAAGCACGGGCAGGACGGAGATGGACGTAGCCTTTGTCACGGAAGCGTTGGTGCAGAGTTTGCGCCGCTTCGACAAGGGGGGCGATGCCTTTTACGACCAGATTTCCGCCCTGCACAAATCGGTGCGCGGCTCGAATCCCGATGCGTCCCTTTACTGGTTCTGCCGGATGCTGGATGGCGGCGCCGATCCGCGCTATCTCGCCCGTCGCATCATTCGCATGGCCTGGGAAGACATAGGGTTAGCCGATCCGCGCGCCGCCCAGGTTGCGCTGGCCGCCGCCGAAACCTATGAGCGGCTGGGTTCGCCGGAAGGCGAACTGGCCCTGGCGGAAGCGGTCATCTATATGGCGGTAGCCGCCAAGAGCAACGCGGGTTATCTGGCATTCGGGCAGGCCAAGTCCTTCGTGAAAGAAGACCAATCGCAGGAAGTCCCGGTACATCTTCGCAATGCGCCCACCAAGCTGATGAAGGAACTCGGCTACGGCCATGCCTACCGCTACGCCCACGACGAGCCGGATGCCTACGCGGCGGGAGAAACCTATCTGCCGGAAGGCATGGCGGAACCCGGCTGGTATCGGCCAACGCCCAGAGGCATGGAAGCCAAAATCCGCGAAAAGCTGGATTATTTGCGAGCACTGGACGCAAAGGCAGCAAAAAAACCAGGGAAAAACGAAGCGTAACGCCCGGGTTGCGGGCAGTGTCAAACCCTGATTGCCATCAAAAAATGATGAAAGCAGTACCCATCCCGTCATTCCTGCGTAGGCAAGAATTCAGTGCTTTTGCGTTTCCCCCTTTGTCATTCCCGCCCATGAACTGCCGCGCAACTTCCTCGTTGTGGGTATCAATGGTATCCGGCATCTTGAATTTACCTCTGGCGACACCAATGCGCTGCCCGACCTGCGCTGTATCCATCGGAACCAGTCTGGCTACCGGATGGCCATTGCGGGCAATGACAATTTCACGCTCCCGCCCCTGTTCGATGGCCTCCACCAAACGAGACAACGAAGATTTGGCCTGAAACATATTGACAGCTTGCATCATATTCTCCTCAATGCCTTTAGCTTAGTCTGGCTAACCACAAAAGGCAAGTTTCCTGTGTGTCCTGCGGATGGCGATTATCCCGCATGGCGTTGTCGGACAAAGGGCTATAATGCCGCTTTCCTGAATTTGGCAGGCGTTTTGTATGTCCGGTTTTCTTTTTTTGCGCGGCGGGCGCGCGTTTTCCGAATTTCGTTTGCGTGCCTTGGCGGCGCGGCTTTTGGCGGTTTTTCCGTCGGATATTCTCCTGCGCGCGATTGAGGCGGATTTTTGGCATGTCGTGGGGTTGGATGCGCCTCTGTCGCCGGAAGGCCGCGCAAGGCTGGGGCTTTTGCTGGCAGAGCGCGAAGAAGAAAAAGACGGCACCAGCGAGCATTTTTCTGCGACGCACTGGCGGCATCGTCCTTCTCTCCAATCTGTAGGGGAAAACGACGATGCAAACGAAGTTTTTTTCGTAACCCCGCGTATGGGGACGATTTCGCCCTGGTCGGCGAAGGCGACGGACATTGCGCGCAATTGCGGCTTGGAGACGATACTGCGAATTGAGCGGGGAATTTTGTTTTGCCTATCCCTCTCCCGCAAACTTGCACAGGATGAGCGCTCGCTGGTGGCGGCGCGGCTGCATGACCGGATGACGGAATCCGTGTTTGTTGCGGTTGAGGAAGCGGTTGCGCTGTTTTCCCATTTTGCGCCGAAGCCGTTTTCCTCAATTGACTGTGCTGCCGGACGGGAGGCGCTGACCAAAGCCAACCTCGACCTGGGGCTGGCGCTCTCCGCAGACGAAATGGATTATCTCTTTCAGATTTTCACTCAGGCGGGGCGCAATCCGACGGATGTGGAACTCATCATGTTCGCGCAGGCCAATTCCGAGCATTGTCGCCACAAGATTTTCAACGCAGAATGGGTTATTGACGGCGAGCGGCAGGCAAAGACCCTGTTCGGCATGATTCGGGAGACGCACGCGGCGCATCCGCAGGGAACCATCGTCGCCTATGCGGACAATGCGGCGATTCTGGAAGGGGGAATGGCAGCCCGCTTTTATCCAGAGCCGGAAGGGGAAGGCCGCTATGTCTGGCGGGATGAACCCACGCACATGCTGGCCAAGGTGGAAACGCACAACCATCCGACTGCCATTTCGCCTTTTCCGGGCGCGGCGACCGGCTCGGGCGGGGAAATCCGCGACGAAGGGGCGACCGGGCGGGGCGCAAAACCCAAGGCGGGGCTGTGCGGCTTTACCGTGGCGCACCTTGCCTTGCCGGATGCGAGGCAACCTTGGGAGCGCGCGGCAGGCAGGCCATCACGCATGGCTTCGGCACTGGAAATCATGCTGGAAGGGCCGATTGGCGCGGCGGCGTTCAATAATGAATTTGGTCGCCCGAATCTTGCCGGATATTTTCGCACCTTCGAGATGGAAGCGGGCGGCGTGGTCTATGGCTACGTAAAACCCATCATGATTGCGGGCGGCATTGGAAATATAGCGGCGACGCAATCGTTGAAGGCGGAAACGTTCCCGCCCGGCACAAAACTGGTGCAGTTGGGCGGACCGGGGATGTTGATCGGCTTGGGAGGCGGCGCGGCTTCTTCGATGAGCGCGGGCGCGAATGCGGAAGACCTGGATTTTGCTTCGGTTCAGCGCGGCAATCCTGAAATTCAGCGGCGGGCGCAGGAAGTGATTGACCGTTGCTGGCAGTTGGGAGAAAAAAATCCGCTCCTTTCCATTCACGACGTGGGCGCAGGCGGGTTATCCAACGCCTTTCCTGAGTTGGCGCATTCCGGCGGCGCGGGCGCGCGGTTTGAATTGCGCGACGTGCCGAACGAAGAACCGGGCATGAGTCCGGCTGAAATCTGGTCGAACGAGGCGCAGGAGCGGTATGTGCTGGCGGTATCTGCCGAGCGGATGGCGGATTTTGCGGCGCTTTGCGGGCGCGAACGCTGTCCTTTCGCTATCGTTGGGGAGACGGTCGAAGGCGGGCAACTGGTGGTAAGCGACCGGCATTTTGGCAATAATCCGGTAGATATGTCTATGGAGGCGTTGCTTGGCAAACCGCCCCGGATGCGGCGGGAGGCGAAGCGCCTGCCCGCGCCGCGCGTCCCGTTTGACGTGGCGTCATTGGATATAAAGGAAGCGGCCTATCGCCTGTTGCGCTTTCCCGCCATTGCGGACAAGACCTTTCTGATTACGATTGGGGATCGTTCAGTGGGAGGCTTGACTGCCCGCGACCAGATGGTCGGCCCCTGGCAGGTTCCGGTAGCGGATGTGGCGGTGACGGCGACGGGTTATCAGGGATTTGCGGGAGAAGCCTTTGCGATGGGGGAACGCACCCCGCTGGCAATGCTGGACGCGCCCGCTTCCGGGCGGATGGCGGTTGCGGAAGCATTGACCAATCTGGTCATGGCGGATGTGGCTTCTCTCAATCGGGTCAAACTTTCCGCCAACTGGATGGCGGCGGCGGGTTATCCCGGCGAGGACGCGCGGCTGTTCGATACGGTCGCCGCCGTTTCCGAATTTTGCGTGGCGCTTGGCGTGGCGATTCCCGTCGGCAAGGATTCGCTTTCGATGCGGACGGTGTGGCAGGACGCGGGACGGGAAAAAGAGGTGGTCTCCCCGGTATCGCTCATTGTGACGGCCTTTGCGCCGGTTGCCGACGCGCGCCGGACATTGACGCCGCAATTGCGGCTTGACCAGGGGGAGACGGAATTGCTGCTGCTGCATCTGGAAGGGGAACGACTGGGCGCTTCAGCCTTGACGCAGGTCTTTAACGAGCTGGGCGGAGCGCCGCCGGATGTGGATGATCCAGCGCGTCTTGCGGGACTCTTTGCCGCAACCCGAAAACTGGCGGGAGAAGATTTACTGCTGGCCTGCCATGACCGTTCGGATGGCGGGCTATTCGTCGCGGCGGCGGAAATGGCCTTTGCGGCGCATTGCGGGGTGACGCTGGATATGGATGGCCTTTGCGTCGACGCCATGACGCTGGATGTCGACGGCGCGGAAAAACGCCCCGACCTGCTGGAAGGCCGCGCCCACGAAAAACTGGTACGCGCCCTGTTCAATGAGGAAATTGGTATTCTCATCCAGATTCGCCGCGCAGAGCGGGAACGGGTGACGGAGACCTTGCGGCAATTCGGCGTGGCGTATGCGTTTGTGGGACATCCCAATGCGGACGACGAAATTCGCGTGGTACGAAACGCCAGACGTATCTTGCGGGAATCCCGCGTCGACCTGCATCGCGCCTGGTCGGAACTCTCATTTCGGATGCAGGCTATGCGCGATAACCCGGAATGCGCGGCTGAGGCATACGATTTACTCTTGGAGAATGAAACAGCCGCCATTCAGCCGAAGCTGACTTTTACGCTGGATGACGCGCCTTTTATCGGCAAGGGCGCAAGGCCGCAAATAGCCATCCTGCGCGAACAGGGCGTAAATAGCCAGTATGAGATGGCTGCCGCCTTTGATGCCGCCGGTTTTGCGGCGGTGGACGTGCATATGAGCGATCTCATTGCGGGGCGAAAAAGTCTTGCGCCTTTCGCGGGACTGGCGGCGTGTGGCGGTTTTTCCTATGGCGACGTGCTGGGCGCGGGGCAGGGTTGGGCGCGAACGATTCTGATGAACGGGCGTTGCCGGGATGAATTTTCCGCGTTTTTTGCCCGCCCGAATAGCTTTGCGTTGGGCGTGTGCAACGGCTGCCAGATGATGAGCGCGTTGAAGGAACTGATACCCGGCGCATCCGCCTGGCCTCTTTTTCGGAAGAACCGTTCCGAGCAGTTTGAGGCAAGGCTCTCGCAGGTAGAGGTGTTGCCTTCGCCTTCCCTGTTTTTGCAGGAGATGGCGGGTTCCGTGCTGCCGATTGTGGTCTCGCACGGGGAAGGCCGCGCCGAGTTTGCGAATGCGGCAGATGAATCCGCTGTTCTGGCGGCGCTCCGATACGTGGATGGCGCGGGGCAGGTGGCGTTAAAATATCCGCAGAATCCGAATGGTTCGCCCAAGGGTCTTACGGCCTTTACGACCGGGGACGGAAGGTTTACCATTATGATGCCGCATCCCGAACGGGTTTGCCGCAGCATTCAGCTTTCCTGGCATCCGTCAGAGTGGCGCGAATGCAGTCCGTGGCGCAAACTTTTTCAAAATGCGCGTAAATGGCTAGCTTGATTGGCGCAAATGCTGGATAATTTGCGATGAATGCTGGATAATGAGCAGTTGTCATGTACGGATAAACACTTCGTCCCCCAGAGGAGAAAACAATGCCTTTTATGCCTTGGTCTGAGCAGTTTGTGTTGGGAATCGAGAGCATTGACAAGCAGCACCGTTGGCTGGTGAATGCGACCAACCAGCTCCATGAACAGATTGAATCCGCGCAGCCGGATGAAGCGGTTGTGCGGAAAATTCTGGAAGGTCTGGTCGAATATACGGTAAACCACTTCATTCAGGAGGAAGAGCTTTTCGTCCGGTTCGGTTACCCGGAAACGGAGCCGCATCAGGCGGAACATGACCGCTTTACCAAGGAAGCCATCCATCTGCTTCTGAATTTTGAAAAGGGCGAAGCTGTGACGGAACGGGCGCTGGAATTCCTGAAAACCTGGCTTACCCACCACATCCTTGTGTCGGATAAGGCTTATGCGCCTTTCTTGAAGGAACATGGCATTCAATGACGCAACATCCAATGACGCAACCCTTGGCGCGATTTTCCCTCGTCATTCCCGCGAAGGCGGGAATCCAGTTTTTTTGAATAAGGAGACCATCTCATGAACGCAACATCCAGCAAGGGCAAGGTAGCCGCCAAGGCCGTGGCTAAACCTGCCGCCAGACCCGTGAGTTCCGTGAAGGCCGTGGGCAAGCCGCCCGCAAAATCTGCCGCAAAACCCACAGCAAAGCCGGCCGCGAAGGCGGCGGTTGCAAAGTCTGTCGTTGTGGCTGACAAGGCGCAGTTGTCGGGCAAGGCAAGCTCTGGCATCAAGATTGATATTGGCATCAAGGAACAGGATCGGGCGAAAATCGCGGCCGGTCTGGCAAAGGTGCTGGCGGATACGTACAGTCTTTATTTGAAGACCCACAATTTTCACTGGAATGTGGTGGGGCCGATGTTCAACACCTTGCATCTGATGTTCGAGGCGCAGTATGATGAGCTGGCTCTGGCGGTGGATTTGATTGCCGAACGCATCCGCGCTTTGGGGTATCCTGCGCCCGGTTCCTATAGTGAATTTGTCCGCCTGACGGCGATTCCTGAAACGGTTGGCGTACCAACCGCCGGGGAGATGGTGGCCTTGCTGGTGAGCGGACATGAAACGGTTGCCCGTACCGCTCGCGCGATTTTCCCCGTGGTGGATGCGGCGAGCGATGAGTCGACTGCCGATTTGCTGACCCAGCGGATGCAGGCGCATGAAAAAACCGCCTGGATGTTGCGGAGTTTGTTGCAGGGTTGAGCCGAATGTTGTAAACAGGAGATGAGGACATCCGTCCGCTTGCCGTTTATCCGCGCAGCATGACCGTTTGTCGTTTTGCTTTTGTTTATCTGGCGACTATGCCCATAATGGCAACATAAAGGAGTATCAGGAAATGAACTTTTTTGAGTTTGATTCTTCGCATGAGGTTTGCGGCCTTGGAGCGGCGCGTAGCGCGGCGGGCTGCTCATGCGCCGGTACTCCTGCCGCGCCTGTGTCGTCTGTATCGCTTGTGTGTTCAAGCGCGCGGGAACGGGGTTTTACGCTGGTCGAGTTGATGGTGGTCGTGATTATCATCGCGGTACTGGCAGCGTTTGCGGTTCCCTCGTTTCAGGACATGATCCAGCGCGGACAGGCCACGAATGCCATGCACGAAGTGCTTGCGAACCTGAAACTGGCAAGAAGCGAGGCAGCCCGGCGGGGGCAGGATGTTTTTCTCGTCAAGAATACCGCAGACAAGAAGATAGAGGTAAGAGTAGGCAATCCTAATGGCGAGTCGGTACAGGAATCCCAGATTCCGACCAATATCTCGATAAATATGTATGCACCGGCTCTATTACCGGACAACGCCTCGCAAATCACATTCAAGCCGCGCGGGAATATCGTGGGGAGTACAGTGAAGATCACTGTCACGCATGACAAAAACCCCAACATCATCAAGCGTTGCCTGAGGGTAGACTTGGGCGGGATGGTCAAGACCTTCCAGGATGACGAAGCAGACGCAAACAAATGCGGCGACAACTGAACATAAACCGGAGAACACGATGAAACCGAACCTTGCCTTTTCAGACTGTACGGCCTTGCAGGCGGGCGACGCTTTGGATAGCCGCCGCGAGCGGGGCTTTACCCTCATTGAAGTCCTGGTTACCGTGTTCATCCTGTGCCTGGGGCTTTTGGGCGTAGGTAGCTTGCAGTATCTTTCCATGAAGTCCAACCAGAGTGCCTTGGCGCGCGCAGTTGCGACGGAATACGCTTATCAGGTGCTGGATTACATCCGCAGCAAGCCGGGTATGACCATGTGGCCTGGTAATAACCTGAATCCCACAGCCAAGTGTAATGAATCGGACTTTTGCAAGCCGCGCACGTTTAAGTTCATTAGCGGCACCCTCGCTAGTGAAGATGGTGGGATAGATGATTTGTTCGAGCAACTGAAAGAGGATTTGGGGGAGGAAACCAAGATGTCGGTTTGTCTTTCTAATTCAGCGAATTTGGGCAACACCCAAATCCAAGGTTTAGTGAGCAATTGTTACCTTGATGAGTTTACCGCAACTTCTCCGCACAAGTACTACGTGGTGACAATACAGGCACCGAATAGAGCCTCTGCCAACTCGACCCCAGAGCCGATTCAGATTGTCGTGGTAGGAGAAGTGCTATGAAGACGATACACGCAAGCCGGGGCAACTGGCAAGGCGGGTTCACCCTGGTGGAACTCATGGTGGCGCTGGTGATCACCCTGTTTGTCTTGGCGGGGCTGTTCATGGCCTTCCAGACCAACCGGGAAACCTTCAAGTTCAATGAGAAATTGCTGCGAATTCAGGATAGCGGGCGCTTTGCCCTGGAATCCATCGTCCGGGATTTGCGGATGGCGGGAGATGTAGGCTGTATCCGTTCTGCCCTGGATCAGGAAGAGGATTTCGAAGCCTTGGCGGGGAAGGTACAGGTTGAGTCTGGTGTTGTTTTTAATGGTTTTAGTAGTACTAGTAGTCCTACCCTCAGCGAGAAGCTGGTTCAGGGGCTGGAGTGGGATGACAGCACTAAAACATTGGCGATATACGGCATCCCGGTAGAGGGGACTTCAACTACCACCTTATGGTCGGATTGCAATGTATCAAAGGTTGGTGGCGCCCTTAGTGGTGCAGGCTATCAAGCCTATACCGGATATCGCTCCTATAGGTTTAACACTGTAGCCACTCCCCCTCCCCCTCCTAACATCATCACATCCCCTCTCATCACCAACATACTGGTGGGAGATTCCTCAACCAGTGGGGAATCAGAATTGCTGCAAAATGTGGAACGTTTTGTCATTTGCTTTGGTGTAGACCGCGAAACTGCTACAAGCGGAGAAATGCAAGGCAAGGTCAACCAATGGTATTCCGTCAGTTCTGACGCTATCCCTCCTGTCTTTCCTGTCCGTCCCCTTCCTCTGGATGAGACAGCGAAGAAAGAGCTGTTACGAAGAACCACTGCTGTGCAGATACAGATGGTGGTTGCCTCTGAGCCGGATGTTGGACGTGGAACTTCGGCACAAGCTCTGTCGTCTGGTACTGCGCTCGCGGTGAATAAGTACTCTTTTTGCGATGGCACAAAATTCCCACCAAATGACATAACGGATAAAAGGCTACGCAAGCGTTTCAGCGCGATCGCCACGCTTCGCAACAAGGTGCCGAACGGCTATGGCCCCAACGGTTGGCTGGAAGCCCAATGAACCGCGCCCCATGCCTCATCAGGAGAAATGAAATCATGAAAACCCTATCCATCCCCTCACACGCGCCGCAAGGTTTGCCTTCCCGGCAAAAAGGCGCAATCCTGCTGATTGGCATGTCCATCCTCATCGTCGTCACCCTGTTTGCGCTGGCGGCTATTCGGGGGATTACGGCGCAGGAGCGCATTGCTGGCGGCTTCTATGACCGGGAAATTTCCTTTGCCGCAGCGGAAACCGCATTGCATTACGCAGAGCGTGAATTCATGAGAGGAGGAAGTGATCTAAGAATCACGGAGAAAAACGAGGATCCGGTATGCTCAGGCTGTAGTATTCCAAATACATTCGAGTATTTCAACAGTAAGCAAGGTTACACTGATCTGAGCAGAGGTTTTACTCCACTTCCTGATTCTGATAGGAGTAGATTTCAAACCCAAGACGTCGGCTCGGTCTCGAATGTAAATCGTCGTCCCATGTATCTGGCGGTGAAACTGGAAGATGGCGGGGATTGCGGCTATGCGGTACGAATCAACGGCATCGGCTTTGGGCGCAATGAAAATACCATAACGGTGCTGGAAACCATCGTCTGCAAGCCATCCTGAACCCCGCTAACCTGCCGGAAACGACCAACCTCATCACAACCCGATTTTCAGGAGAAAGAATATGAACCGCCTACAAAAAGGATTTACGCTGATTGAACTGATGATCGTGGTGGTGATCATTGGCATCTTGGCCGCGATTGCGATTCCGCAGTATTCGGAACATGTGAAGCGAACCCGCCGCGCCGAGTGCCAAAGCGTACTGATGCACACCGCCGGAATGTTGGAACGCCAATATTCGGCGACAAACGATTACACAAAACTGACAGATCTTCCGACGAAATGTCCGAGGGATGGCAGTGCGAAATTCTATGACGTTGTACCGACGCGTACTGTTGACACATTTACCCTGACTGCAACCCCCTTCGGTGACCAGAGTGGTGACACAAAATGTAACATTCTGGCACTTGATCATAGGGGAACGAAATATCAAGGTGATGGGACGCAACCGAATAACGGGTGCTGGTAGCCGCATTGCCAAAGCTGAAAACCTGACGCTCTCTTCAAACCCATGCCCGGCACTGCCGGGCATTTTTCTCTCTAATTTTTTCGTTGAGGTCTTAACAATCATGCCGCAAACCCTGCGTTCTCTCCCCTATATTCGCGCCATTTCGCCCTATCTGCCGGGCAAGCCCATTACCCAACTGGCGCGTGAGCTTGGCTTGCCCATCGAGCGTATCGTCAAACTCGCTTCCAATGAAAATCCGCTGGGCGCAAGTCCCAAGGCAAAAGCGGCGGCGGTTGAAGCATTGGCTGACGTAGCGCGTTATCCCGATCCTTATGCCTTGACGGCTGCGCTTGCCGCACGGCATGGCGTAACCGAAGGACAAATCGTCCTGGGGAACGGCTCCAACGATGTGCTGGACATGGTGGCGCGGGTCTATCTGGATAGCGGACGCTCCGCCATCTATTCGCAATATGCGTTTGCGGTCTACCCAATAGCCACCCTTTCCGTGGGCGGCGAGGGAATTAGCGTCCCCGCCCGCGCCTATGGGCACGATCTGGAAGCCATGCAAGCGGCGATTCGCCCCGATACGTCCGTACTCTGGCTTGCCAATCCCAACAATCCGACCGGCACCTTCCTCCCGGCGGAAAGCCTGCGCGCCTTTCTGGCGAAGGTTCCCGAACAGGTCATGGTGGTGCTGGATGAGGCGTATGGCGAATATCTGGCCCCGGAAGAGGCTTATGACGCAGTGGCCTGGCTTGCCGAATTTCCCAATCTCATCATTTGCCGCACCTTTTCCAAAATCTACGGACTGGCAGGATTCAGGATTGGCTATGGCATCGCGCAAGCGCCGGTAGCCGAACTCATGAACCGGGTTCGCCATCCTTTCAACTGCAACAATCTGGCGCTTGCCGCAGCGGAAGCCGCGCTTTCCGATCGCGCGTTTGTGGAAAAAAGCCATGCCATGAACCGGCAGGGCATGAACGACCTGACCGCTGAATTTTCGCGCCTGGGACTGGAATATATTGCGTCACGCGGCAATTTCGTGGC
>JAISSL010000086.1 GCA_031273145.1 Zoogloeaceae bacterium
ATCAACAAGGACAAGATCAAAAACCCGCATCTGATCTATCCGGGCGATGTCGTCCTTCTGGATTATGAAGGCGGCGTCCCGCGTTTGCGTCTGGGCAAACGGGTCGGCGGATCGGGCAAAGGCTCAGGTAAAGGCGGATCGGGCAATGGCGGTGCTGGCAAGGGCGTTTCTTCGCACAAGTTATCGCCTTCCATCCACAATGAAGAACTGGATGAGGCAATTCCCTCGATTCCCGCCAACATCATTGAGCCTTTCATCTCCCGTCCTCTGGTTGTGACGCAGCATGAGCTGGAAACCTCGCCTTATGTCGTAGGGATGGATGAATCCCGCGTGATGGCTGGAAATGGCGATGAAATTTATGTGCGCGGCATCAAGGAAAACCATTCGCGCTGGCACATTTACCGGAAGGGTGCGCCGCTGCGCGATCCGAAAGAACCCGACCTGGACAACATGATAGAAGAACCTGAGTGGAAGCCTGAAGACCCGCAGGCGAATCCATTGCTCCGCCACACCAAGAAGGATGGCTGGCCACAGCTTGAGTGGAGAGAAGAAGGGACTGACACGTCCGTTCTGGGCTATGAAGCCATTTATATCGGGGTGGCGAGACTGAAGGAAGCGGGAGAAATCAGCGTCATGGAAGTTCTCTCCACGAAAGAAGAACTTGAGCCAGGAGATCGCCTGATTCCGGCGGAAGCGCCTACCCTGCTTTCCTACATGCCGCACAAGATGGAAACCGAAGTCAATGGACGGATCGTTTCTTTCTACGGCGGGGTCAATACCGGCGGACAATTCTCGGTCATCAGCTTCAACCTTGGCACGCAGGATGGCGTAGAGCCTGGGCATGTCCTGGGGCTATATACCAGCCGCAAAGTCCGTTATCGTGAAGCAAGCGGGCGGATCAAAACGGAGGATGTCCCGGAAAAACGGCGCGGACTGGCCTTTGTTTTCAGGGTGTTCGACCGGATTTCCTACGGCCTGGTCATGGAATCCGAGCGCCCGTTGCAAATTGGGGATGCTGTTCGCAATCCATGACGGAATCTACAGCCCCGGAACATGACCTTGCCGCGTGGCTGCGGCTAACCCTGATTTCCGGCATAGGCGGCGAATCGCAACGCAAGTTGCTCGCCGCCTTTGGTTTGCCTGAGCGTATTTTCTCGGCGGGACGGGCGGCGCTCACCGAAGTCATTGGCAACAAGGCAAAACTGCTGCTGGATACGGCGGTAGAAGACGAAGTGACCAAGGCTCTGCGTTGGCGCGAGGAACCCGGACAGCGCATCATAACCCTGGCGGATGCGGACTATCCGCCTTCGCTTTTGCAAACGCCCAATCCGCCCGCTCTGCTCTATGTCCGGGGGGATGTGGCGCTGCTGCAAAAACCGGCGCTTGCCATTGTGGGGAGTCGCAATGCCACGCCGCAGGGCATCAGGATTGCGGAAGATTTTGCCAAAACGCTGACAGAGGCAGGGTTTGCCATTGTGAGCGGACTTGCCTTGGGCATTGATGCCGCAGCGCATCGGGGCGCGCTGAAAAGTCCGCAGGGCGCGACTATTGCTGTAATCGGCACCGGCGCGGATCGGATCTATCCGGCGCGGAATCAGGAATTGGCGCGGGAAGTTGCGCGGCGCGGCGTCATTCTGTCGGAATTTCCGTTGGGGACGCCCGCGCTCGCCGCCAATTTTCCCCGCCGCAACCGCATCATTTCCGGGCTTACGCGGGGCGTGCTGGTGGTTGAGGCGACTATCCATAGCGGCTCCCTGATTACCGCGAGACTGGCGGGCGAGACGGGGCGCGAAGTGTTTGCCATTCCCGGTTCCATTCATTCTCCCTTCTCCAAGGGCTGTCATCACCTAATCAAGCAGGGCGCGAAGCTGGTCGAGTCGGCACAGGATATTCTGGAAGAACTGGGCGCCTGGCAGGCGGAGATGGAGAATGCGCCAAAAACGACACCGGATGTGGGGGCTTCTGAAACGGTCAATGCCGAATCCGACCCCATTGCGGCGCAAATCCTGACCCAGTTGGGAGGCGCGCCCTGCGCTCTGGATGAACTGGCGTTGGCGACTGGCCTTGCGGCCGATGCCCTGTTGCCCGTCCTGCTCTCCCTGGAACTGGAAGATAAAATTGCGCCCCTGCCCGGCAATCGCTACCAGCGGTTGTCGTAATCCCTTGCCATTTTTTGCAGGTTTATCGCTTTATTTCTGTGCGCTCTGCAAACCGGATGGGTAATCGCGCGCGTTTGTTTTGTATACTTGCAAGTTTGTCGCATCTGCGAGACAGGCCAGAACAAGGCAAACCATGAAAATTCTAGCGATTACCAACCAAAAAGGCGGCGTCGGCAAGACGACTACCGCCGTGAATCTGGCGGCCAGTCTGGCGCAGGTGGGGCAGCGCACGCTGCTGATTGACCTTGACCCGCAAGGCAACGCGACGACCGGCTCCGGCATTTTCAAGCGCGAAGCCTTGCCGACGGTGTATCACCTGCTGCTGGGGCAGTCGAACCTTCAGGAAGTCACGATAAAGACGGAATACGGGTTTTCCATCCTGCCCGCGAACCGGGAACTGGCCGGGGCGGAAGTGGAGCTGGTGGATTTGCCCCGGCGCGAATTCCGGCTGGCGGATGCCTTGAATGAGGCAGCTTACGATTTTGTGCTGATTGATTGCCCGCCGGCGCTCAACATGTTGACGGTCAATGGCCTGGTTGCGGCGGATCGGGTGCTGATTCCGATGCAGTGCGAATATTATGCGCTGGAAGGGCTGGCCGATCTGGTGGATACCCTGAAAAAAATCCGCAACAACTTGAATCCCCGTCTGGAAATCGAAGGGTTGTTGCGAACCATGTTCAATCCGCAAAGCACCCTGGCGCAACAGGTTTCCAACGAGCTGGAACGCCATTTCGGGGAAAAGGTCTACACCATCATCATTCCGCGCAATGTCCGGCTGGCGGAAGCGCCTTCCTACGGCAAGCCGGTGCTTGCTTTCGACAGGACTTCCAAGGGCGCGGTGGCGTATCTTGCCTTGACGCACGAAATACTGGGCAAGGGGAAAAAGGCCAGGGGCAATCCTACCCAACCACAAGGAGTGGACGTATGAAGAGTAAAGGTTTGGGGCGTGGTCTGGGCGCGCTTCTGTCTGGCGACGGCGAACAGGAACCCGATGAACAGAGGAATCTCCCGGTCGAGCATCTGGTTCCGGGGAAATACCAGCCGCGTAGCCGGATGGATGAAACTTCGCTGGCTGAACTGGCGGCTTCGATCAAGGCGCAGGGGATTGTCCAGCCGATTCTGGTACGCCCGGTCAAGGCAAAGCCGGGGGCGGAGCGTTATGAGATTGTGGCGGGCGAGCGCCGCTGGCGCGCCGCGCAACTGGCGGGACTGGAGCGGGTTCCGGCGCTGGTGCGAATCATCCCGGATGAGCAGGCGCTGGCAATGGCGCTCATCGAAAACATCCAGCGGGAGAATCTGAATCCTCTGGAAGAAGCTCAAGGGTTGCAAAGGCTGATTGACGAATTCAAACTGACCCAGCAGCAGGCGGCGGATGCGGTCGGACGTTCCCGTCCGGCGGCGGCCAATCTGCTCCGCCTTCTGAAACTGTGCGAGCCGGTGAAGGAAATGCTGTTTGAAAACCGGCTGGATATGGGACATGCCCGCGCCCTTCTGCCACTTGAAGCCGCGAATCAGATTCAACTGGCGCAACGCATCGCGCAGAAGGGTTTATCTGTGCGCGAGGCGGAACGGCTGGCGGGGCGAAGCCTGAATCCGCCGAAGGCGGCAGAAGAAAAAAAGCCCGTCGACCGGGATGTGCTGCGTCTGGAAGAAGAACTCTCCGACCTGTTGGGCACGAATGTGCGGGTGCTGACCAACAAGAAGGGCGCGGGGCACATCAGCATCGAATTCGGCGACCTGGATCAACTGGAAGCCTTGCTGGGGCGGCTGCGCTGAATTGGCGTATTTCTGACAGGAGTTTTAAAAAATGGCCATTCAACGTTCCACTAATAATCCGTCCTTCCTCTCGGATGATGGCGAGGTAAGCATAGCTCAATTTAATTCCCCTCATGGTATTGTGATTGATGCGGCGGGCAACCTTTATGTGGCGGATAGGCTGAACCACCTCATCCGCAAAATAGAATTCCGCCGTCCGTGAGTTTTATCCCATGCAAGTTGCTATGCTCTCTCCTATGGCGCTCATGACTTCGTTGCGACGGGTCTTGCGCCTTTCCCTTCTCAAAAAACTCCTCATCTGGGCGGGCGCGGTTTTTGCCCTGCTGTTTGCCGTCGTTTTCATTTACGCGCAATTCTGGCTGTTTCCAAGCCTGCACGAATATTTGCCAAAGGTAGAAGCGGCAGCCACCAAAGCCCTGGGACAGCCGGTTTCAATCGGCAAGCTGGAAGCGCGTCTCGGCTTCATGCCCTTCGTCCTTCTGAAAGATGTACGCATATTTTCCGGCAGGGCGGAAGCGCCGCAGGAAATTGCCATTCAGGCCGCCAGCATTGAAGGATTGCTTGCCTGGCGCTCGTTTTTGTTCGGGCAGCCCATTTTT
>JAISSL010000105.1 GCA_031273145.1 Zoogloeaceae bacterium
CCGCCTCTAAAATAGTGGCAGGAAACGGTTTTACCCGCCTGCATCCGGGCCAGAATGGCAGGCAATGAACTCCCCACTTCGCGCCCCGCCAAGGCAAGAAGCGTATCGCCCGCAATCAGTCCGGCCTGTTCGGCAGGCGAACCCGCAAGCACATGGGTAATCCGGGTTTTGCCCTGTTCCGTTGTAGCGCGAATGCCAAGCCAGAGCGTTTTTTCCGCCGCGCGCCAGTTAAGCCTTACCCCGACGCGAGCAAGGCTTTGTTCCAGCGGCAAATCGCCAGTCCCTTCCACCAGGGTTTTAAGCATCCGCGCGGTATCCGTCCCGCCCAAGCGGAGAACCAGCCGGAAAATTTCCTCTTCCGCCAGGGTACGTTCCTCTGCGCCGTACTCCTGCCACAGGACGCGCATCAGATCATCCAGGCTTATCTTGCCCAGACTTTTCAAGCGCAGTTCAAGGTCGAGCCAGAGCGCAAGCAACGCGCCCTTGCTGTAATAGCTGATTTGCGCGTTCGGCGAGTTTTCGTCGGGACGATAGTATTTGATCCAGGCGTCAAACGAAGCGTCCGCAAGGCTTTGCCAATGCCGTCCCGGCGTTTGCCTAACCTGGGTCATCGTCCTGCCAAGCCGGGAGAGATAATCGCTCTCCGTAATCAAACCGGCGCGAACAAGGCAAAGGGTATCGTAATAGGAAGTCACGCCCTCGAAGAACCAGAGCAGGCGGGTGTAGTTTTCGTGCTGCCACTCGTTTTGCGCCAAGGCTTCCGGGCGGATGCGCTTCACGTTCCAGCGATGAAAATACTCATGGCTGGCAAGGCTCAAAAAATTACCATAGGCTTCAGGCGCGGCGATATTCTCCGGTAAATGGGCAGGCGGCAGGCCATCATGTCCGGCAAGCAAAACGCTGGAATTCCGGTGTTCCAGCCCGCCATGCCCGGAATCCGTCAGCAGGACGAGGAAGGTATAGGGTTCCGTGATTTGGGGCTTGCCAAACAGGGTCATCTGCGAGGCGCAGATTTTTCCGAAGTCGCAGGCCAGCCGTTCGCGGTTGTAGTCCGTGGTGCCGGTAAGAATAATACGATGCTGGATGCCCAGCGCGGTAAAGGGAATTTCTGCCAGACGCCCCAGCAAGACCGGATGATCGAGCAATTCCGCGTAATCTTTCGCGCGATAGAGGCCAAAGCCGCCGTGATTGCGCCGCGCGCCGCGACGCGGCAGGGAAGTGGCGACTTCCCACCCGGCGCGGCCTGTTTCGGGCGGCAGCAATTCGACCTGACAGGGTTTGTTTTCCTGCCCATGCGGATAGAGAAATACGCTGCTGGCGTTGAAAAAGGCAAAATTCCGGTCAAGATACGCGGCGCGTACCGAAAGTTCGCCCGCGTGGATTTCGTAATGAAGGGTGAGCGGTTTTGCCGTAGGCGCGGCCTGCCAGGTGGATTTATCCAGCTTTTCGAGCCGCACCGGACGCCCTTCTGATTCGGCGCGAATCTCGACGATGTGGCGGGCAAAATCACGAATCAGATAACTGCCCGGAATCCAGGCCGGCAGAGAAAAACATTGCCCCGCCGCATCTGGCGTCTCAACCCGGCAGGTGAGGCTGAAACGACGGGTAAGCGGATCACGGGGGCAGAGGGTATAGGCAGGCATGATGGTCAACGTTCGGCTTTGGGCGCTCTGAATGGAAAAACCGGATGGGTTGCGACGGGTACGGCGGCGATGGATGGAACCTCACCTCGTCTTGCCCTCCTGCATATCTTTCTCGGCTTCGGCAATGACTTCGCGTAACACGTCCGCAACCTCTTTCGGTTGGGAAGTCAGTTCCTTTCGGCTGATGTCCATCACCCGCTTATGCTGGATGGCGTTTGAAATGAGCGACCAGCGCGCCGCGCCGCCCACTAAAGTACGCGAAGGATCGTCGCGGACATTGGCCCACGGCAGCGCGGAAATGATTCGGGCGACCGGGGCTTCATCGCCGGTTGCCATGAAGTTTCCCCACAGCATATCAAGCACCCAAGCCCCCTGCTCAAACTGTATCTCCAGCAGAGCAGGACGACCATGCGCCAAAAGGTAGTCAATTTCTCCCTTGTGCTTTGGCATGGAGTTCGAGAGCTGTTTCAGGAGCGGCTTTGCGTCGGGATACCCGGAATACCAGATACCTAAAATAAGGACGGGTTGATCAACTTCCGGCAGGGAGGTCAGTTGTTGGGCAAGCGTGTTGACCATGCCGGGATTTTTGGACATGACCCCGGCGAGAAACCCGAAGAATGGCGCGGTTCTCTGCCCATCCTTCAGAAGTCCGTGGGAACTGGCCGCAAGTAACGCCTTGGCGACGCGATGCGGTTCCGGCTTCACGTAGTAGTACGTAATCCACTGTGAAACCGCCTCGCAATCGGAGAAATCCCCTTCGGCATCCGCCGCAGGAGCACACGCCAACAAGGCCAGTATGAGCAAAAACGAGGGGACGAGCGCCTTCATGGCGCGGCTCAACATCAGGATAGCCAGTCTTTTCAGGTCAGCGCCCCAGTTTTTTGATGCGTTCCGAGGGCGTGATGATGTCAGTCAGGCGAATCCCGAATTTGTCATTCACCACGACGACTTCCCCCTGGGCAATCAGGGTTCCATTGACCAGAACGTCCATCGGCTCGCCCGCCAGCGCGTCCAGTTCAACCACGGAACCATGCGCCAGTTGAAGCAGATTCTTGATGGTGATTTTCGTGCGCCCAAGCTCGACCGAAAGCTGAACCGGAATATCCAGAATGACATCCAGCTCGTTCATCACGCTGTCCGGGCTTACGCCGGACATGTTGAAGGAAGGGAAAATCTCGGTATTCCGCGCGGCGCGTCGGGGCGTGTTCGGGGAAGGCGCGGGTTTTGCGGGCGGCGCGGGCGGCGCGGCAGCCTGCTCTGCGGCGGCATCCGCCACGGCCTGTTCTGCCATAGCGGCAGACCAGTCGTCTGAAGCCGCTTCTCCCCCGGCGGGTGTGCCTCCGTTCGTTTGCGCCTGGGACAATTCGTCATCAGCCATGTGTATGTTCTCCATTAGTTGCTTTTTCAGCGGACTCTTCTTCTCCTGCCTGTTCCTCATCCTCAGAAAAAGCAGGTTCAGCCGTGAAGTCCGGTTCCATCGGGGTAAATCGTTCCACTTTCAGCGCAAATTGTCCATTCTGTTGCCCGTAGTGACATTCCAGAACGGCAATGTGATCCACCACCACGCTCAATATCTCAGGAATGTGGAGCGGCACGACATCGCCAATCCTCAGGTTGAGAATCTGCCGCAGCGTGATGGTATTCGTGCCCAGCACGGCAACCAGTTCAACTTCCGCATCCTGCAACTGCCGCCGCAACATGCTGGTCCAGCGAATATCCTGCGAGACCTGATCGCTCTGCATGGCGCTGTGAAGCAGATCGCGGATCGGCTCAATCATCGAATAGGGGAAGCAGATGTGCATATCCGCCGCCGTGCCGCCGAATTCAAGGGTAAAGGTCGTGGAGACCACGACTTCCGAGGGCGTGGCAATGTTGGCGAACTGGGAATTCATCTCGGAACGGATATATTCGAGACGCACCTCAAAGACCGGCTTCCAGGCATTGGTGTAATCGTTGAACACGACATCCAGCAGACCCTGGATGATGCGCTGTTCGGTTGCGGTGAAATCGCGTCCCTCAACCCTGGAATGAAAACGGCCATCGCCGCCGAACATGTTATCCACAATCAGAAATACGAGATTGGGATCGAACACGAACAGCGCCGAACCCCGCAAGGGCTTGACCGTCACGAGATTCAGGTTGGTGGGAACGGCCAGATTGCGGTTGAATTCGCTGTACTTCTGTACCCGGATAGGCCCCACGGAAATTTCGACCGGACGGTGCATGTAGTTGAAAATGCCAATCCGAAGAAAACGCGCGAACCGCTCGTTAATCAGTTCCAGCGTGGGCATCCGCCCACGCACGATGCGTTCCTGCGTTCCCAGGTTGTAGGGACGCACGCCCGCCCCATCCTGCTGGGTAGCATCCGTTTCCTCTTCATCCCCGGATACGCCTTTCAGCAGGGCATCCACTTCTTCCTGGGAAAGAAAATCACCGCTCATGAATGCAAATCTCCATACTCATTGCGTGATGATGGACTCGAACAGCACTTCTATGACCGGGCCTTCCGGCGGTCTATCCTTATTGCGCCAGGGCGGTCCGGCAATCAGATTGATGGCATCCCGAACCTCTGCGGCGAGCTTTACCTTGCCTTCCTTGCTCGCCAGGTCGCTGGCCTGCTTGTCCGACATGATGAGGGTAATGTCGTTGCGAATTCTGGGCATCAGGCTTTTCAGGTAATCGTCTGCTTCCGGGCCTTCCACTTGCAGGGAAATTTCCGCCTGCATGAAGCCGTTCTCGCCATTTTCGGG
>JAISSL010000116.1 GCA_031273145.1 Zoogloeaceae bacterium
CTTGAAGTCCGCCAGCTCTCCCTTGCCATCCGGCAGGCGGGCGCATTGCTGCCTGCGGTAGAGGACGTGAGTTTTTCGCTTCATGCCGGGGAAACGCTGGCCTTGGTCGGCGAATCCGGTTCGGGCAAGTCACTCTCCGCCCTGGCTCTGATGCGCCTCTTGCCGGACGCGGTCAACATCACAGGCGGCGCAGTATGCCTTGACGGCAAAGACCTGCTCGCCCTGCCGGAATCCGACATGCGGCTTTGTCGCGGGCGGGAAATTGCCATGATTTTTCAGGAACCGGCTTCAAGTCTGAACGCCGTGCTTACCATCGGCACACAGATTGGCGAGGCGCTTGCCCTGCGCGGGATAACCGGCAAGGCCGCGCAGGAAAAGGCGGAATATCTGCTTGCCCAAGTGGGGATTCCAGACCCGCAACGTAGACTCCATGAATATCCCTTCCAGCTTTCCGGCGGGATGAAACAGCGGGCGATGATCGCCATTGCCCTGGCGGGAGAGCCGCGCCTGTTGATTGCGGATGAGCCGACGACCGCGCTGGACGTGACGGTACAGGCGCAGATTCTCGATTTGCTGGCGGCCTTGCAGGAACAGCGGGGGATGGCAATGCTCCTCATCACGCATGATCTGGCCATCGTCGCCCGGATGGCACGCCGGATCGGCGTCATGTATGCCGGACAAATCGTGGAACTGGCAGGGCGGGATGATTTTTTCCGCCTGCCGCGCCATCCCTATAGTCGCGCATTGTTTGCGGCATTGCCGGACGCAGCGCACGGCAAACGCCTTGCCGCCCTGCCCGGGCAAGCGCCCGCGCTTGCCGAAATACCCAACCATGCCTGCCATTTTGCCGACCGCTGTCCGCAAGTCCGCGCCCGTTGTCAGAGCGAAAAACCTGTGCCTGTTCTCCCCTCTCCCACTTGTGGGGTCTTGCAGACGGCAAATGGGTGCCCCGAAGGGACGGGAGAGGGCGAACATGCGGAAACACAGGAATCGCTATCTGAATCCTTTGTCCGCTGCCACTTTTCAGAGACCACGCCGCTTGCTGGCAATAACGGATTCCTGCCGGATATATCCGCGCCGGAGACGCCCGATACGCCGCCTGCCGAAATTCCGCTCATGCGGGTCGAAGGGTTGCAGGTCAACTTTCCCATTCGCAAGGGGATTTTCAAGCGAATCCACGGCTATGTGCGGGCGGTAGATGGCATTCATCTGGCGCTCTATCCGGGGCGCACCCTGGCGCTGGTCGGCGAATCCGGCTGCGGCAAGACCACGGCGGGCAAGGCGTTGATGCGGCTTCTTCCAATCAGCGGCGGCTCGCTGTTCTGGCGCGAATCGCCCATTCCCACGTCCGGGCACGCTATATCGCGCGAGATGCGCCGCCGTTTGCAGATGGTTTTTCAGGACCCTTTCGCTTCTTTAAATCCGCGCATGAGCGTGGGCGAAATCCTGCTGGAAGGCATGTTGGCGCTTGGCCTCACCCGTTCGGCAGCTTCAGGTCGCGCAGCCTGTGAGACTTTGCTGAAACAGGTCGGGATGCCGCCGGACGCGCAAACGCGCTATCCGCATGAATTTTCCGGCGGGCAACGCCAACGCATTGCCATTGCCCGCGCCCTTGCCGTCTCGCCGGAAATCCTGATTTGCGACGAGCCGACTTCCGCGCTTGATGTTTCGGTACAGGCGCAAATCCTGAACCTGCTCAAGGATATGCAGGCGGAACTTGGGATTGCCTATCTTTTCATTAACCACAATTTTTCCGTCGTTGAATATCTGGCGCATGAAATTGCGGTGATGTATCTGGGGCGGATTGTTGAACAGGGCAATGCGGCCGCGCTCCTTGCCGCCCCGGCGCATCCTTACTCAAAGGCGCTTTTTTCTGCCGCGCCGCGCCTGGATGATGCGGCTGCGCCCCGGATTCGTCTGGAGGGTGAGCCGCCCTCCCCGGCTTCTCCGCCATCCGGCTGCCATTTTCGCCTGCGCTGCCCAGAGGCCGATTCTATCTGCGCCGCCCTCGCCCCGCCCCCAACCATCTTGGGGGACGGACGTACTGTCTCCTGCTGGCGTCTTGCAGACGGCAAGTGAAACAGCAACTTGCATGAATATTGAGCATAATTTGTATTTTTGACTGTGCTGCCGCCCGTGTCCTGCTTTCCAGTGTGGGCGCGATGGTGTATGCTACGCGAAATTTTCATCTGCAAAGTCACCCATGAGCGCAAACAAACCCACGCAGCCGAACGCCAACGCCCTGTACTACGGCGACAATCTGGATGTTTTGCGCGAGTACATCAAGGATGAGTCGGTCGACCTGATCTATCTTGACCCGCCGTTCAACAGCGCAAGGGATTACAACGTGCTCTTTGCGTCGCCAAAAGGGGAACAGAGCGAGGCGCAGATCGTAGCCTTCAAAGATACGTGGCATTGGGGAGAGCAGGCAGAACGCGAGCTTTTCGAGATTATGCATGGCCAAAATACTGATGCGGCATTGATGATTGAGGCGTTTCGCCAGTTTTTGGGCAAGAACGACATGTTGGCCTATCTCGTCATGATGACGAACAGATTGCTTGAGCTGCATCGCGTTTTGAAGCCTACCGGCAGTCTGTACCTGCACTGCGACCCGACTGCAAGCCATTATCTCAGGATTCTTTTGGATTGCATTTTGGGCAAGGAAAACTTCAGGAATGAAGTTTACTGGCATTACTATAACAAAATGCACGACTATCGTAAGAAGCTGTTTCCTCGTGCAACGGACACAATCCTCTTTTATACGAAATGTGTCGGGACAGATTTCTCATTCCAACTTTTAAAGGAATTAAGGGATGAGCCTGTCAGGCAACTTGTCCGAAAAAAAGTGGATAACAAAATGGTGAATGCAAGAGATGAACACGGGAAATTGCTATACCAAGTGAAAGAAGACAGAACACTGGATAATGTCTGGCGCATTCCCATGTTGCAACCAGCTTCCCCTGAACGGCTTGGCTATCCCACGCAAAAGCCGCTCGCATTGTTGGAGCGGATTGTCAACGCCAGCAGCAACGAAGGGGATGTGGTGCTAGACCCGTTCTGCGGCTGCGGTACGGCGGTTCATGCCGCGCAAAAACTAAAGCGCCAATGGATTGGCATTGACATCACCCACCTTGCCATCACGTTGATTGAAAAACGCCTGAAGGACGCATTTCCCGAAATCCGTTTCGATGTGCATGGAACACCGAAAGATTTGGAAGGCGCAAGAGACCTGGCAAACCGCGACAAATACCAGTTCCAATGGTGGGCGTGTTCGCTGGTGAACGCGCAACCATATCAGGGCAAGAAAAAGGGCGCGGATGGCGGCATTGACGGCTTGATTTTCTTTCAGGACGACACGGACGCGCACAAGAAGATTATCGTGTCCGTCAAAGGTGGCGAAAAACTGGATGTAAGAATGATCCGTGAACTTGCCCAAGTGGTTACGCGGGAAAAGGCAGAGATCGGCTTGTTCGTCACCCTGACGCAACCAACCGGGCCGATGGTTAAAGAAGCCGTTGGAGAGGGCTACTACACCAGTCCCGTGACTGGAAAAAACTTCCGCAAACTGCAAATTCTCACCATTGCCGGACTGTTGAATGGCAACGAAAAAGCAGAATACCCCGACTTTTCCTACGGCGCTACCACCTTCAAAAAAGCCAGGGTGGAAGCCAAGACCGGAAAACAGGGAGACATGTTCTGATGGTCTTGCAGAGAAATCTGCAAGACTTGGGTCATGTCCGGCTGTTCAAATAACTCCTGAATTCCGCGCCTATTTCGGGATGGCGTAGTCCCAGTTCAACGGTAGCCCGGAGATAGCCGAGTTTGGAGCCGCAATCGTAGCGTTCCCCGATATAGCGGTAGGCCAGAATCCGCTCTTCCGCAAGCAGGGCGGCAATGCCATCCGTCAATTGAATCTCCCCGCCCGCGCCGGGTTT
>JAISSL010000119.1 GCA_031273145.1 Zoogloeaceae bacterium
AACAGTCATCAGCTTTCTTCCGAACAGGCGGTGCTGCTACGCGAAGTCGCGCCGCGCGTGCTGGAACTCGCCCGCAATCCGCTGGGGCAAAAATGGCTGAAACGCATTGTCGTGGAAGGCTTTGCCGATTCGCGCGGCAGCTATCTCTATAACCTCAATCTTTCCTTGCAGCGCTCCGAGCGACTGCTGTGCGTGTTGCTGGCGGTTCCGCCCGCGCCCGCCGCGCTCTCCCCCAACGACCGCCTGCTGGCGCGCGATCTTTTTCTGGTGAGCGGGTCATCCTACAACGCGCTACGCGCAAGCCAGGACGAAAGCCGCCGGATTGAATTGCGACTGGAATTTTTCGAGATTGGAGAAGCGCGCCGCTCCGATCATCCCGGAGAGACAATTCCGCTGGAAGAAGAAAAGCGTTGTCCGCTGGATTGAGGCAATGTCAATCACTGCTTGCTTCCTCCCCTCGTTGTTCCCGCATAGGCAGAAATAACGGAGTGGGTAGTTTTCATTATTTTCTGAGCGCAGCAAGGTATTGACACTACCCGGAATTTCCCATCATTTGATGGCGCGCATACAAGGCAGTTGCCAGAAGGTTTTTTGCGCCGCCGCGTCGGAAAATTCTGTATGCAAGCGATCCAGCCCTTGCTGTATGCGGCGGGCGCATTCCTCGGCGGATTCAGCAGCGCGCGCAACCAGCTTTTCCGCAAGCGCGGCAGGATCGGCAAAAGGAAACAGATCGTCCTCACTCGCCACCGCTTCCATTCCGCCGCCGCAATTGGTGCAGAGCATGGGAATCTCCGCAGCCATCGCTTCGAGCAACACCATGCCAAACGGCTCACGGTCAGAAGAGAGCGCAAAAAGATCGAAGGCGCAAAAATATCTGCGCCCTTCCGCAACCTGACCGAGAAAACGAACCGAATCCGCAATCGCGAGCGTCTGTGCCAACGCCTTCAACTCCGCTTCCAGACGCCCCTTGCCCATAATCGCCAGCAAACTGCCTTGAGGCAAACGGGAACGCGCCAGGGCAAAAGCGCGCAGCAGGGTCGCCTGATCCTTGTCGGGATGCAGCCTTCCAACATTGCCGATAATCCAGGCATCCTCCGGCAAGCCAAGCCGGGAACGCGCCTCGGCACGGGAGAGCAGATTTTGCTGGGTCGCCTCTACATCCAGCCGGTTATACAGGGTTTGAATCCGCTCATGCGACATGAAGGGAAGGCTTGCCCGTAAATCATCGCGCACGGCATTGGATACCCCCAAAAGCGACAGGCGCGAACGAAAATAGCGCGCCCAAAATCGTCGGGTGAACCGCTGGTAATCGCCAAAAGCATGATGCACCGCGATCACCGGAAGGTTCGTTCCCCAAAGGGCAATATAGGTTGGCTTGAAGCGGTGCGCCAGACACAATTGGTAATTCCGGCTGCCGGCAATACGCTTCAAATCCCGGATACAGGCGAGTTTAAGGCCGCGTACTGCCAGACTGTCATAGCCGAGAAAAAGCACTTCGTCGGAAGCGGAACCCGCCCGCGCTTCTTCATCTGGTTTGCCAGTGAGATAGACCGTGCAGACCTTCCAACCCGTCCCCGCAAAAAGCGTCGCGTACTGGCGCGCGCAATCGAGAAAAGGGGCTTCGTAGCCATGACAGAATTGCAGCACCCAGGGCGCTTCAGAAGCGGGTTCGGCGGACATCAAATAAACTCCTCATGAACACTGGTTTTTCTGACTTCTCCATGAATGAAATGCCGATCAGCCATCCGCATTGATTTTCGCAATCAATTTCTGCAATACGGCCTCTGCCTGATCGTTTTCCACTTGGCAGGTGCCTGCCGCATGGTGACCGCCGCCGCCATACTGCAACATCAATTCGCCAATGTTGGTTTTGCTGGAACGGTCGAGAATGGACTTGCCCACCGCAAAAACGGTGTTCTGTTGCCGCAGCCCCCACAGAACATGGATGGAAATGTTCGTCTCGGGAAAAAGCGCGTAAATCATGAAACGGTTGACGGCAAAAATGAGTTCCTCTTTTCTGAGGTCAAGCACCGCCAGATTTCGATGTACCGTCGTGCAGCGCCGAATCTGTTCCTTCGCCTTTTCGGCATGTTCAAAATAAAGCTCGACCCGTTCGCGCACGTCGGGCAGATTGAGGATGTCGTCAATGCTGTGATCCCGGCAATACTGGATGAGGTCCATCATCAACGCATAGTTGCTGATGCGGAATTCCCGAAAACGCCCCAGGCCGGTGCGGGCATCCATCAGGTAATTGAGCAGCACCCAGCCTTCCGGTTCCAGAATTTCCTCGCGGGAGAACTGGGCGCTGTCGCCCTTGTCGACCGCAATCATCATGGCGTCGAACGAGGCCGGGAATCGCTCCTTGCCGCCGTAGTAATCGTAGACGACCCGCGCGGCGGAAGGCGCGTCGGGCGACATGACGTAGTTCTTGCGCTCGCCGGGATTCCGCACGGCTTCCGAAGAATGGTGGTCAAAGACGAGATGCGCCTCGGCGACGTAGGGCAGATTGGTGGTGATGTCGTGGGCGGTAATGGAAATCTTGCCATCCTGCATGTCTTTGGGATGGACGAACTGGATGTCGTCAATCAACTCCAGTTCGTTCAGCAGCACGGCGCAGACGAGGCCATCGAAATCGCTACGGGTCACCAGACGGTATTTTTCCTGAGACATCATAAACTCCCTGTGAAGATGAAAAGCATGACATCCCAAATGGTATCAGACTCCGCT
>JAISSL010000167.1 GCA_031273145.1 Zoogloeaceae bacterium
GCCCAGGCGCAGCCTGGATCAAATCAGGTCTCCCTGCTTTCCGGTTTTTTCTTCCAATTTGGCCTTTTTGAAGGTGGTAGCGCCACGGGAAAGGTCGGGATATTCTGCCTTTTCGTTGCCGTTCAACAGACCGGCAATGGTGAGGATTTGCAGCTTGCGAAAGGTTTTTCCAGTCACGGAACTGGTGTAGTAACCCGCTTTGACGGCTTCTGTCGTCATGGCCTTGGTGGGTTGCGCCAAGGTGATGAACAGGCCGATTTCCGCCTTTTCGCGTTCCAGCACGCCGACCAGATCGCGCACCATCGCCACGCTCACGTTATCGCCGCCCTTCACGGACACCACGATTTTCTTGTGTTCTTTGGTATCGTCCAGAAAGAAAATCAGGCCGTCAATGCCGCCATCCGCGCCTTTTTTCTTACCCTGATAGGGTTGCGCGTTGACCAGCGAGCAAGCCCACCACTGGAATTGATATTTGTCGCGCCTTGCCAAATCCACTGCGCCTTCCAAATCCTTGGGCGTGCCGTGCACCTCAAAGCCAATTTCGGGAAATGCATTCTTCAGACGTTTTTCAATCAACGTGATCGCAAGGTGGGTGATGTCAATGCCTATCCATTGCCGCTTCAGTTTTTGCGCGGCGTGAACCGCCGTGCCACAACCGCAGAAGGGGTCTAGTACCACATCCCCTTCGTTGCTGCTGGCGCTGATAATGCGTTCCAATAAGGCAAGCGGCTTTTGGGTAGGATAACCAAGACGTTCGGCAGATTGCGCCCCGATAGGAGGAATGTCCATCCAGACAGATTGCAAGGCAACACCTGGCATTTCGTCGGCATATTGTTTCAGACGGGGCACGCCCCCTTTTTTCTCCGGCCAGTAAATGTAATCGGAAGCATCCAGTTTTTCGAGCCGCTCAAGCACGTTGTAACTGCTCAAATCCATACCAGGAATCGCGTCATGCGGAACAGCCCAATGCCTGCCTTTGGCGGTTACATCAACGCCGCGCCAGGTCTTGCCACTGTCGCCGTGTCGCACGCCGTTCCCTGTCAAATCCGTGCTTTGCCAACATCTTCCATGCTTGTCCTGTTTAGTAAAGGACGTATCAAGATATTCTTGGGAATACTTGGTGTACTGAGCATTCCAGTGGAATTGTTTCCCTCTCGTGTAGAACAGAAGGATATCATGTACGGGGCCATAGCGTTTCGCGCCACTGTGCGCGCTAGTTCTTTTCCAGATGATTTCATTGCGGAAATTGCCGCCAAAAATGGTGTCCAGCACAATTTTCAGATAATGACCCGCAGTCGGGTCACAATGCAGATAAAGGCTGCCTGTAGGCTTCAACACACGATGCAACTCCAACAGCCGGTTCGCCATCATGACAAGATAGGCCATCATGTCGTTTTCGCCCAAAAAGCGGCGCATGGCCTGAATCATCTCAGCAGTATAGGTATTTTGCCCATGCACAATCTCGGAAAACTCGCGTTCCGCCTGTTCTCCCCAATACCAGGAATCCTTGAAGGCGGTAATCTGCGCTTCGCTGTTCTCCCCCTTCGGCGAAGAAAACAGGATGTTGTAGTCGCGCGCGCTGTTGAACGGCGGATCAAGATAGACCAAATCCACCGCTTCATCCTTGACGTGCTCGCGCAAGACATCCGGATTGTCGCCAAAATAGAGGGCATTGGCGTTCGGCTGCGTGGGTTTGTTCGCGCTCATGGGGTGGTCGCTTTTCAATGACTAACTGAACAGACGCCGCGCCAAAAAGCTGCCGGCTGGCAAGCCTTCGTTCATCATATGGGTTTGCGGACGAATCACGTAATCCTGGCGAATCTGCTCCAGCGTTTCATCGGACAGGGGATTCCCCTGGTCGTCAATCAAATAGCCCTGCATGACCTTGGCAAATCGCCGGATGGTGGCAAGCATCTGCAAATAGACCTGTTGTCCACGCGGCACGCAAGGCACGTCGAACTGGAAGGTCAGATCGTTGCTTTGCAGATGCTTCATTTCGTCCGCCCGGAAAGGGTGCGTTTCATCCGTATTCCAGAAGCAGAACAGTTGCGTCCCCTGTTCATCGCGCAGGATATAGAACCCATTTTCCAGCACCATGTTTTCCGCTTCCGCCAGGGCGCGGATTTGCGTCCCCGCAAAACTTCGCCCCCGCCCCGCCACAAGGCTCAGGCAAAGCACAATATCCAGCCCCGCGCAAAAGACATCCAGTTGTCTGGCCTGCTCAAGCCATTCGGTCACGCCGCCTTCCGGCAATTGGCAGGTCATCCTGAAATTTTCCGCAAACTTGGGGAACCATTCGAGAAAGTGGGCAATCAGCTTCGTCTCCACCACGCCTTCCCGATCCACCAATTGCAGACCGGCGCGCAGACGCCGATAGCGTCCCCCGCCTTCCGGCGTATGACCGGGCAGGAATTCCCAGGTTCCCTCCAGTTCGTCCAGACCCGCCCAGTTGAGGCGTCTGCCAAACGGCGCAAGCTCTTTTGCGTAATCGCGCCGCAACGCGGCCAGATTGACGGGAGATTCGCTCTTCAGTTCGGCAATCAGGTCAATCATTGGGGAAAGCGGATCTTCTTCCGGCAGCGCCGCAGCATCCGAACCCTCTGGAGACGCTTCGGCTTCCGTCCGCACAGGCGCTTCATCCTGTCCGGCACGATCCTGCCAGAGGGGTTCCAGCTTTTCCGCCGCCTGCACAGGCTCTTCCGCGCCCCAGGCCGGGGCGGCATCCGGGGCGGGCGAAATGGAAAAATCCACCCCCCGGCGCGTCAGCAGGACATCCTGCTCCTCGCCGGGATGCTGAAAGCTCTCTTCCATATTTCGTCGGTGCTGGCGCTCCTGCCACTTGTTATAGGCAATCACGCCCAGCACTATCAGGCCGCCCAGTGCCAGAATTCCGATTTCAGTTTCGTTCATCAGACTTCCTCCGCCATCTTCAAGGCTGCTTCCATATCTACCTCTACCACGCGGGACACGCCCGATTCCTGCATGGTCACTCCGACCAGTTGCCCGGCCATTTCCATCGTAATCTTGTTGTGCGTGATGAACAGGAATTGGGTCTGTTCGGACATTTTCTTCACCATTTGGCAAAAACGCTCGGTATTGGAATCGTCAAGCGGCGCATCCACCTCATCCAGCAGGCAGAAAGGCGCAGGGTTCAACAAAAAGATAGAGAATACCAGAGCAATCGCCGTTAGTGCTTTTTCTCCACCAGAAAGCAGATGAATCGTGGAATTTTTCTTGCCGGGCGGCTGCGCGAAGACCTGCACCCCGGCATCCAGCACTTCTTCTCCGGTCATGATGAGCGCCGCCTTGCCGCCGCCGAACAGCTCAGGAAACAAACGCCCGAAATTGCCGTTGATCGTATCGAAGGTATTTTGCAACATTTCCCGCGTTTCCCGGTCGATCCGGCGAATGGCCGCTTCCAGAATCTCAATCGCTTCGGTCAGGTCGGCGGCCTGCTCATCCAGAAACCCCTTGCGTTTGCGCGCATTTTCCAGTTCTTCCAGCGCGGCAAGATTGACCAGACCCAACTCGGCAATCGTTTTTTGCAGCCGCCCGATTTCCTGCACGAGCGTCTGCGGCTTGACGCGCCTTGCTTCCGCCAAAAGCGCCATTTGTTCCGCTTCAACACAGCCCGATTCGAGCAACTGATCCGCAAATTGTTTGGCATTCATTGCGGCAGCCTGTTCCTTCAATTTCAGGTCGCTCATTTTCTCGCGCAAGGGGGAAAGCGACTGTTCCAGCCGCATCCGCTCTTCTTCCAGCGCGCGCAGGCCGGAAGTCGCCTCTTCCAGCGCGGAACGACAAGTCGCCATTTCCGCCTCCTGCAAACCCTGCTTTTCCAGCGCCGCCTGCAAGGCTGCCTCAAAACCTGCCCGCGTCGTATCCTGCTGCATGGCGCGGCATTCGACAAGCCCTGCCTGAATCCGCTCCAGTTCGCGTCTGGCAGTGGCTTGATGAGTCGTCATTTCTTCCAGTTTGTTTACGCATTCACGTTTGGAGAATTCCGCATCCGTCCGCTCGCGCTCGGCAGCAGCAAGACGTTCCCGCATTTCGTTCAGGTTTTGAACCGCTTCATCCAGACAGAGACGCGCGGCAGAGGCTTTTTCATTGAAACCCTCAAGCTGTTCCCGCAGTTGGCGACTTGTCTCCTCGGCGGTCAATTCCCTTGTCCGTTCTGCCTCAACTTCCGTTTCCAGATCGTGTTCCGCGCTTTTCTGCCGTTCCAGGCGCTCCTGCTGCCGCGCCAGAGTTTCGTTCAGTTTCAGGGTTTCCAGTTGCAGGGTATGCGCCCTCGCCGTCATTTCATTCTGTTCAAGGCAAAGCTGGCGGTCGTTTTCTTCCAGTTCCCCGCTTTCATGCGCCAGAGAATCCGCCTGGGTCTGGCAAGCCTGATGTTCTACGCGCAACTGTTCCAGTTTTGCCTCCAACCCTTCGATTTCCCGCCGCCGCTCCAGAAAGCCCGCCGGGTCGACCTCATCCGGCGCGAACAGGGAGAGCGTCTGCGCTTCTATAATATCGCCCGCTGCCGTGACAAAACATTCGCCAAGCGAGAGTTCAGCGCGTTTTTGCAAGGCGACTTCCAGACTTTCCGCCGTCCGCGCCCTGCCCAGCCAGAGATTCAGCAAGCCATGCCAGCTTGCGTCTTCCGTT
>JAISSL010000083.1 GCA_031273145.1 Zoogloeaceae bacterium
GAGCAGGCGCTTCGGGTGGGCGAATGTCCGCGCTGGCTCACGCTTTGGTTGAAAGAGCGTCGAATCATGGAATGGGCGCTCATAACCGCCTGCAATCCCCATTCTCGCTTCAAAAGCCGGATAGAAAATTGCCGGGCGCAAAATCGCCTGCGCGAAACGCTGCGGCAGATGGGCTATCGCTTTTTACCGGCAGAAAATCGGGCTGCGCCTTGCCGGAATAAAGGTCGGGGAATTGTCCCCTGGCCGCCGGAACCCGCGTTTTTCATCCCCGGCTTGCCGGTTGCGAAGGCGCGTCTGCTGGCTTGCCGCTTCGCCCAGAACGCCTTTCTTTTTGGCAGACAGGGCAGGGCGGTATGTCTGCGCGATACTTTAGTGTCTATACCTTATCGCAATCAGAAAATGACGGGGCGGGCGCGGTTTTCATCATTTGATGGAGGCAACGCGGAACTCGGGCGGAAGGCGGCGCAAAAGTCCGGATGGGTCTCAATATACGCGCCGCCGATGAGATCAATGCAGTAAGGCACGGCGGGAAAGACGGCGTGGAGGCATTCGGCAATGGCTGCCGGTTTGCCGGGCAGGTTGAGGATGAGGCTTCTTCCCCGGATGCCCGCCGTTTGCCGGGAGAGAATTGCGGTTGGAACAGAGGCAAGCGAAACCGAACGCATTAACTCGCCAAAACCCGGTAGCATCTTGGAACAGACTTTTTCGGTCGCATCCGGCGTTACATCGCGGAATGCCGGGCCGGTTCCGCCGGTCGTGATGATGAGGCAGCAGGCATCAATGTCACAAAGTCCCAGGAGCGAGGTTTCGATCAGCGCCTCATCGTCGGGAATGACGCGGGCGACGGCTTCCCAAGAACCCTTGATTGCCTGGGTGAGCCAGTCGCGGATGGCGGGGCCGCCCTTGTCCTCGTATTCCCCGGAACTCGCCCGGTCGGAGATGGTGAGAATGCCAATGCGCGGCGTAACATTTGTGGGGTTCATAGCGAAAACCGTTTGTCAGGAATAAAGGTGCAGGCTGCTGCCGGGGAAGAGCGCCGTGCCGAACCAGCTCAACAGCAGCAGGAAAAAGGCGACAGGGAGCGTCCAGATGACGAGATTATCCTCCCGCCCCTGATGTCGCAGGTGGATGTAGATGAGGTAAGCCGCGCCGGTGATGAAGGCAAGCGTTTCCTTGGGGTCCCACGACCAGTAATGTCCCCATGCTTCCTTGGCCCAGATTGCGCCAAGCAGCAAGCCCAGCGCGAGAAAGCCGAAGCCGATATGGACGA
The DNA here is from genome assembly GCA_031273145.1 of Zoogloeaceae bacterium. Lineage (GTDB taxonomy): Bacteria > Pseudomonadota > Gammaproteobacteria > Burkholderiales > Rhodocyclaceae > Azovibrio. Next base: position 1,271 of record JAISSL010000083.1, read on the forward strand.
GGTTGTCCATGAAGGCGAGCAGTTCGGTGTCGTTGCCGCTTTTTTTGCGCTTGACGAGCAACGCGGCGGCGGCAAGGGTGGCAACGCCGAAGAGCGCGTAGGCAATGATGTAGATGATGACGTGCGGGATAAAAAGAAAACTTTGCAGGGCGGGCATCAGCGCGATGGAGTGGATTTCCGGCTTCAGCAGATTGACGGCAATGAAGGCCGTCGCGGTGATGGCGGAGAGCAACAGCAACCACGGCTAGCGCCAGCGGCGATAGGTGACGTATCCGGCGACAAACAGGAAGAGGGCGTACCAGAGCCGGGTTTCGCCCATTGTACGCAGTGGCGGGCGCGAAAGGGCATTCCAGAACGCGGCGATAAAAACGGCAAAAAGGACGATGCCGATCAGCGCCAGCGCGTCGACGGCGTAGATGGATCGGGGCGAGCGGGCAGGGCGGCAGGCGAGTAGGCCGGAAGCAAGCCAGCACAAGGCCGCAGGAAGGGCAATGTAGGGAAATTCGTCCCAACTCATCGGAGGCTCCTTCGTCTGCCCGCGCCGGATGGGGCGGCTTTTGGAGATTTCCACGGGAACGGCCAGAGTTTGTTTGTCATGGAATGGGTAGGTGAAGGATTGGTAGAAGGCGAGCGTGTGCATTTTCCATGAAAATGTTGTATAAGGTAAGCATTTTTTGCAGACACAGAGCCGTAGCATGAAGAAAAGAAGCATCAACGTCCTAGGCGACCCGTCCCCACACGGCGTGGAAGTCGTAACCGTGAGCCTGAAGAGAACATTTTTAATACTCTTCTGTTCGTTGGCGCTTGCCGGTTGCTGGATTATTCTGGAAGCGGGACCTGCTTATTTCAGGATTGAATTGCAGAATAGCTGCAATTTTCCCGTTCAAGTGACCTCACCTGTGGATTATCTCTGGTCGTTAAATGAGCCGCCTGGAGAAAACGATGGAGAACACGAATTGAATCCTGGAGAAGTTGCAGAAATATATAGTCACTGGTGTAATTTTTGTGTCCCCAACACGCTCCACCCCTTCGGTTACTCCGCTTATGCGCTTCTGAAAATGAACTTTCAAGAAGACTACACGATAACCATTCGTGCCAACGGGCAAGAGCAGGTTTTGAACAGTGTACAGTTTCTGGAGCTAGTGAAACGCGCTAAAAAGAAAGATGACATGCACTGGATCATCAAAGACCCTTCGCTCTGCCCCGTAGCCGCAGAGAAAGATTAATGGTCAGGCTCATCTCGTCATGCTCCTTTGTCTGCCCGCGCCGAACGGGGCGGCTTTTGGAGATTTCCACGGGAACGGCCAGAGTTTGCTTGTCATAAAATGAGCTGATGAAGGAATGGAAGAAATTTGTCTTGTCGATGAAAAAGTATACCCGCATTTGGGCAAATATCCATCTCAAGAATTTTCTCTTGCCAATAAAACAACCAACTCGCCAATCGTACCATCAGGCGATAATTCTGAAAGCGCAGGATAGAGGTCAAGCAAATCGGTTCCAAAATCTCCTTTCCTTATGAGATCATGAATAAGGTCGCTTGCCCTGATTTTATCAACGGGAACTTCCAGTTCTTCAGAAACAAGAATTAAATTCTCCTTGATTTTGCTGATATTACATCCAGCAGATGCCATCTCGGAAGACGCGATTTCATAGACCAATTCATCCAGGCTGACCGAACTTCTGGCATTCAGCAAATTCGATATTCTGGTGCGCTCCTTCTTCTGCGATTTAACGATGGAAAATACCGCGATCACCAGGTAGATTAAAAGCGCCATGATTGCTGCTGCCAGACCGGGAACCGCAATCATGAAATCAGGAATGGAAAAAGTCATTCTGATAAGCCCCTTTTCATTGCGGTTCGTCTGCTCGCGCCATTCCAGGCCAGCAGGAGCGCGCCTGCGACCATGAGTCCCATGCCGATTTGGGCGGGCAGGAGCCAGGGGTCATAGACCAGTTCCATTTCGCTCCAGTTCGACATTTTGCCAAGGGCGGTCTCGTAGCCGTATTGGTAAATCATCCAGTTACCGACCGGGACGGGTTTGTTGACTTCCAAGGTGGCGTCAATGAGCCTGCCGCCTTTCGGGATGATGGTAATCTCCGAAGCGAAGTATTTTGGTTCCGGCTGCGTCATGACGAGAAGGGCACGGTCATCCAAGGGAAGCGCCGAAAAGAATTCGGGAATGTTGCCGCCTGCCGATACCCAGTCTGTCTTGCTCTCTCCGGTCAAAAGGTTGCGGGCGGTGACTTTTGCGGCGGGAGTGGATTCGGGCATTGGATTTTCGCGGTATTCGCCGCCCACGCGCACGGCGGTATGCAGGTATTCATCGAGCGTAATCGCCCAATCGCCAAGCCGTCCTTCGGGGCGCTTGGGGTCAATCTGGAAAAATGCCTGTCCACTTTGTGGCTTTTTGCCCGCTTCGCCGGGGGGCGGCAGTTCCGCCTGAAGGTCAAGCAGGGTCAGGTTGGGCGGGTATTCTTCCATCGTGAATTTCTTGAGGGTGATGGCAATCGGCAGTTCCAGGGCATCCCCATATTTGTTGAAGACGCGCCATTCGGTATCCCCGCTATTGACGTGCATGACGACGCGCACCATGTCCGCCGCGCCGAACCCGGCAGAGGC
>JAISSL010000136.1 GCA_031273145.1 Zoogloeaceae bacterium
AAAGATGTACGCATATTTTCCGGCAGGGCGGAAGCGCCGCAGGAAATTGCCATTCAGGCCGCCAGCATTGAAGGATTGCTTGCCTGGCGCTCGTTTTTGTTCGGGCAGCCCATTTTTGCTTCGCTCACACTCCATCACCCGGAATTGACGCTGGCGCGTAAATCAGACGGGCGTTGGCAGGTGGCGGGTCTGAATCCTTCGACCGAAAGCGGGGAAGGCAACCCGATGCAGTGGGTACTGGAACAGCAGCGAATCCGGGTAATCGGGGCGCGTTTTCATGTCCGGGATGAACTGGCGAAAGCGCCGGGTTTTTCCCTGGTCGACGTGGAGCTGGACTGGCGCAACCGGGGGGCGCGGCATCGCTTTGGCCTGACGGCGCACGCGATTGACAGCAGGGAAGGCAAGACGATTGCGACCATAGATGTGCGGGGCGATTTGCGGGGCGAAGCCGAAATGCCGGTTCCCGATTGGCAGGGCCGGCTTTACATCCAGTGGCAGGCGGACGCATTGACGCCCTGGCGCGGCTGGTGGCTGGCGGGAAAAAGCTGGAATTTGCCTCCGGGAATTTCCTTCGACCTGGGGAAAAGCGATGCGCGAATCTGGATTGAGCGGATCGGAGAACGAGACTGGCAGGCCACGGCAGAATCAAATCTGCACGGGGTACGGCTGCGGTTGCATGAATCCCTGCCGGAATTGCGCCTGCTGAAAGCGGAAGGGCGTTTGTCGCTTTCCCGGGACGCGACCGGAAAATGGCAGGCTGCCAGCAAGGGACTTCGGCTTGTGGAAGAAGACCAGCAAACCAGCGCGCCGCTTGACGTGACGGCAAGCTGGCAGGAAATCGCCGCGATGCCGGATACGACGGATGCAACAGATGCAGAGGATACGACAGATGCGGCAGATGTAGCGGATGCGGCGAACACCGCGCAGGAAGACGTACCGAGGCAGGTGGATTTCACGGCCAACCGTCTGGATTTGACTTACCTTACCCGGCTCTCAACCTATTTTCCGCTTTCGGATACGGCGCGGCAAACCCTGCTCGCCCGCAATCCGCAGGGGGTGCTGGAGCGGGTGCGGGTGAGCTGGGAGATTCAAAAGACCGCGCTTCACTATACGCTGGAAGCGGATTTTTCCAGATTAGGGATGCAGCCGGTCGGAATCATGCCGGGCGCAAGCGGCCTTTCCGGGCATGTTCGCGCCGATGAAAATGGCGGCCAGGCGCGGCTGGATAGTCGTGACCTTTCCGTTTCGCTTCCTGCCGTATTTGCCGAATCGGTCTTTCCGCTGACTCGCCTGCAAGCGGATGTGGATTGGCAAAAAAAGCCGGATACCGGCGGGGTCGAAGTGCAGATTCGTCAGCTTGATTTTTTCGGCGCGCATTTTTTGGGCGGCAAGGTGAGCGGGAGTTATGAAAGCCGACCGGGGGAAAGGGGATTGATTGACCTGAGCGGAGATTTTACCCAGGTGAGCGTGGCGGAAGTCTGGCGCTATATCCCGAAGATCGTGAGTCCGAATGTCGCGCAGTGGTTGCGCGGGGCGCTGAAAGCGGGCGTGGCCGACGCGCAGCTTACCCTGCGCGGCAATCTGCAACAGTTTCCCTTTCCCGACGATCATCCTGAAAATATTTTCAAGGTAGACGTGCAGGCGCGGGATGCCACGGTGCGCTATGCGCCGGACTGGCCGGAAATCCAGGCGTTTCGCGGCGATCTGGCATTTGGCGCGGGAATGCGTATTCAGGCGAAGGAAGGCCGGATTTTCTCCCTGCGAATCAGCGACAAGACGACTGTTTCCATTCCCAATTTTTCCGTCCCTGGCAATCATCTACTGGTGGATGGCGAAGTAGAGGGAAAGCTGCCGGATTTTCTGCGTTTCATGGAGCAAAGCCCGGTTGCGGATTTTACCGGGCGCGTCACGGTGCCGATGAAAGGCGAAGGCGAAGGACGGCTGGAACTGAAGCTCGATCTGCCGCTGCGCGATATGGCATCGAACCAGGTTGAGGGGCGTTTTCATCTGCTGGCGAACCGGGTTCATTTCATGCCGGAGTTGCCGCCTGCCCGTTCGGTTCGCGGCACATTGGCCTTTAGCCGGGGACGTGTGGCGACCGATGCCATAGAAGGCGATTTTCTGGGCAAGCCGTTCAAGCTCACCATCCAGTCCGGGAAGGATACGATTCTGGTCAAGGCCAACGGCGGGCTTGACGCGGCGGCAGTGAAGCAGGAATGGGCAGAGCGGGACGATTTTCCCGTGGCCTTGCTGGAGCGGCTTTCCGGGGAGACCAATCTGCAACTGGAAATCAATGTGCGCGGCGGGGCGAGCGATATTCAGGTGCGTTCCACCCTGGAGGGGCTGGCGAGCACTCTGCCCGAACCTTTCAACAAGGAGGCGGCGGAGAGATTGCGGCTGCGTATTTCCAAGCGCAATCAGCGTTCGCAGGGGAACGACGAATTGACGGTGCGTCTGGGCGGCAGGGAACGGCGGCGTCTGGATTCCCTGTTTCACCTGCAAAACGGAACGGTTGCGCGGGGCGTAGTGGCGATGGGAATGCCGCTGCATCTGCCGGAGAAGGGCGTACAGGTGTTATTGCGGCAGAAACGTCTGGATGTGGATTTCTGGCAAAGCCTTCTGGAAAGAAAAGACGAGCAGACAGAAGCGCGTAAAAAACAGGGCGCGGGCTGGCCGTTCCCGGATATGGTGAGTCTGGACGTGCAGGAACTGCGTCTTTGGGGACGCGATTTTGCCGAAGTCAATCTGCGCCTGTTCCCGCAGGAAAAGGGAACCTGGCGTGCCGAGCTGGCGACCAAGGAAATCGTGGGCAACCTGCGTTGGGATAGCGAGGGCAATCGGGTAACTGCCGATTTGCGTCGGGCGTGGCTTACGGAAAAGATACTGGCCAATCTTGCCCCTGAAGGGGAGGAAGCAACCGGGCAGGCAATGCCTGACGCCCCCCAAAAAATGCCGGAGCTGGATATTCGGATTGACGATTTCGCCATTGGCAAGCGCAATCTGGGCAAGGTATCCGTGCTGGCGGAAAACGAGAACCAGATATGGTACTTGCGGAACATCCTCATCGAAAATCCCGATGGACGGCTCACGGGCAGCGGCGTGTGGCACCCCGCGCCGATCAACCGAAGCCATCTGGATTTCAAGCTCTCTTCGGAGAATAGCGGCAGATTGCTGGGACGCCTTGGCTATCCCAACATGATGCGGCGGGGAAACGCGGAACTTTCCGGGGAACTGGACTGGCAAGGCAGACCCGTCCAGTTCAATGCCAAGACTTTGAGCGGAAAGCTGAAAGTAGACGCAACGAACGGGCAATTTTCCAGAATTGAACCGGGCGCGGGCAAACTTTTGGGGCTGCTTTCCCTGCAATCGCTTACGCGCCGCTTGACCCTTGATTTTCGGGATATTTTCAGTGACGGCTATGCCTTTGACAGTCTGGCCGCGCGGCTTTCCATTCAGGCAGGCGTTATTTCCACGGATAAGGACCTGCGGGTGGTCGGGCCTGCCGGCGAGATTCTGATGAGCGGAACTACCGACATGAACCTTGAAACCCAGAATCTTGTCCTCATCATGCAGCCGGAACTGGGCGGCGTGGCAGCAGTCGGCGTGGCTACGGTCATCAATCCGCTGGTTGGCGCGGCGGCATTGCTCGCGCAGCGCATCCTCAGAAACCCGCTCAATCGGGTATTCCGTATTCGCTACCATGTGACCGGCTCCTGGGATAATCCGGTGATGGAACGGCAAACCCGGCTACCCAAGCCGGGCAGCGCGGATGGAGAAGGAGAAGAGGACGACGATGACGATGACGGGAACGTGCCGACTATGCCGCTTCAGGAAGCGCCATGAATCCTGAAAATGTTCGCCTTGCCGCCATTCAGATGGTCTCCGGGCTTGAGGTTGCCCGCAATCTGGCGGACGCGGCGGCGCTGATTGATGAGGCCGTTCAAGCGGGCGCAAAACTTATCGGCTTGCCGGAATATTTTCCGGTGATCGGCGCAACGGATGCAAGGCTTACCGAGGTGAGCGAACCGTTCGGACAGGGGATGATTCAGGACTGGTTGCGGGAGACCGCCGCGCGGCATGGCATCTGGCTGCTGGCGGGTTCCATTCCCCTTTGTTCGGATGTGGATAAGCGGGTACTCAACAGTACTCTGGTCATCAACCCGCAGGGCGAAGTCTCTGCGCGTTATGACAAGATGCACCTTTTTTCCTACGCGACGGCGGAGGAACAGTACGATGAAAGCGCCAGCATTCTGCCCGGCGAACGGTTGGTTGCTTTTGAGAGTCCCTTTGGGCGGATTGGCCTTTCCATCTGCTATGACCTGCGTTTTCCCGAACTGTTCCGCGCCCTGGGTTCGCCCGCCCCGCTAGACCTCATCTTTCTGCCCGCCGCGTTTACCAGGACGACGGGACGGGCGCATTGGGAAATTCTGCTACGCGCTCGCGCGATTGAAAATCAATGCTACCTTCTGACTGCCGCGCAGGGCGGCGAGCATGAAAGCGGACGCCGCACCTATGGAAACAGCATGGTGATTGACCCCTGGGGAGAAGTCATAGCCCGCCGGGAGAGTGGCGCGGGCGTTGTGCTGGCGGACTTGAATCATCAACACATTGCGGCGATTCGACAAAAACTGCCTGCCCTGCGCCATCGTAAGCTGGGTATGGAAGCAGGCGGATGTCTGCGGGACGCTTGCTAAAGGGGCTATCCAGATGATTGCGAGAATATT
>JAISSL010000138.1 GCA_031273145.1 Zoogloeaceae bacterium
ACCCGCATGGATTGCTGATCTTCGATCACGAAACAGCCCGAACCATGAAAAGCGCCCTCCCCAAGCCGAAGCAGCAACACCAGTTGCTGAAGCACGCCCTGAACAAAACGCTCCATGGACTGAATCTTGAAAATGCTGGCCGAGGCGTGGATGATCTGTTCCAGCCCCTGCCGGTTCTGCTCGATGATTTCCAGATTGGCGTAGGCGCGCAGCCCCGCGACCACCGAGGTAAAGAGTTTTTGCGCGGTCAGTTCGGTCTTGGTCTTGTAGTCGTCAATGTCGTATTCGAGAATCACCTGCCGTTCCAGTTCCTGCCCCGGCTGGCCGGTACGCAGGATGATGCGGGTGGTGTGGTTTTCAAGCTCTTCCCGGATGTAGCGCACCACCTTCAGCCCCGCGTTTTCGGTTTCCATAACCACATCAAGCAGCACCATCGCAATGTCGGGGTGCTCAACCATGCGCTCCCTGGCTTCCGCGCCGTTCATGGCGCTGATGAATTCCAGGGAACGGTTCTCGAATTCAAATCCAGACAGAGCCAGCCGGGTAATGGTATGCACTTCCGGCTCGTCGTCGACGATCAACACCTTCCAGGGCTTCCGCGCATCTTTTGCGATGCGCCTATCCACGCTGGAAGAGGGTTCGTCTTCGTCCACAAACAGCAGTTCATCATCGTTTGCCATGAGCTTTTCTACCAGATAGCCTGTGCACAAATTTAATTACGCCCCATTATATGCTATCGCTTCAATGTTTGCTGCCTGCATGACATAAATCTGGAAAAACATGCCGAATCTGTGCGTCCTGTGTCACGCCATAGCGGGTGTCAAGACCTTGTTGCAATCGGAAAATGGCGAAAACAGTCCCCGCCCCGTTATTCCCGCCTCACGGGAATAACGAGCGGGGAGACGCAAAACCTGCTTGACAGCATTTCTTTTTTCGTATTAAGATTCATTCTCATTTAGGAACATCCCGGTCTTGACCGGAATTTTTGGAGCGCCGCATGAACACACACGTTATGCCCTTGCCGCTGGCTACATTGGGGACGCCTCTCTGCATCGAAGGCTTCGCGCCGGGGTTCGACGCGCAAAAGCGACTGGCGGGAATGGGAATCGCAACCGGAACCAGGCTACAGGTCTTGCAGCAGGAAGGCGGCAATCTGGTCTTGGCCTTGGGCGCTTCCCGGCTGGCGTTATCCCGCGCCATAGCGCAGAAGATTCTGGTGGCGCCCGTAGGAACCCACGAGGAAGAAGCGCCATGAGCATTCAATTCAAGGATTTGCAGGCAGGCCAGACTGCCCGCGTGACCGGCTTTGCCAGAGACGTGCCCGATCGCGCCTATCGGCGAAAGCTGCTGGCGATGGGGCTGACGCGCGGCGTTGAGTTTCAGGTGATGCGGGTAGCGCCGATGGGAGACCCCGTTGAAATCGCCCTGCGCGGCTTTTCCTTAAGCCTACGCAAGGACGAAGCCGCCGCGCTGGAAATTGAGCTGCAATAACCTCTTACTCCAATCTTCTGGAAAAATCTCATGCACAAGTCCCCTGCCCTGACCATCGCCCTGCTTGGCAATCCCAACTGCGGCAAAACAACACTCTTCAATGCCCTGACTGGCGCAAGGCAGCGGGTTGGCAACTGGCCGGGGGTTACGGTCGAAAAAAAGAGCGGTTTTTTCTCCCGGCGGGGACGCGAGATTGAAGTCGTCGACCTGCCCGGCGCTTATGCGCTGGACGCGCTGGACGACGTGGCGCTGGATGAGCGGATTACGCGCAATTTCGTTCTCTCCGGCAATGCCGACCTGATTGTGAACATCGTGGATGCTTCCAGTCTGGAGCGCAATTTTTATCTGACCTGTCAATTGCTGGAAATGCGCGTGCCGATGATTGTGGCGCTCAATATGTGCGACGTGGCGGAAGAAAAGGGGATACGGATAGACGTTCCGGCGCTTTCTGCCGCCTTGGGCTGTCCGGTTGTGCCGCTGGTTGCGACGCAGAACCGGGAGGTGGAAACGCTGAAGGACTGGCTTATCGGCGCAGACCCGGAAACTTTCTCGCCGCCTGCCAGCGTCCCCATTTTCCCGGAAGCGATGGAAAAGGCCGCGCATCGTCTGGAATCGCTCATTGCGCCTGCCCTGCCGGAACATATTCCGCTTTCCTGGGCGGCACACAAGGCACTGGAGGGCGATAGCGGCATTCTTGCCCTGCTGGCGCTGGATCACTATGGCGCGGGCGCAATCGAGCAGGAACAGCGGGAACTGGAAGTCATCCTGAATGAAGAAGTTGATATTGCGATGGCGGATGCGCGTTATACCTTCATTCATCATCTGATTGCCGGGGCGGTGCGGCACGAGCATCGCGCTTCCCTCAACGTATCCGACCGCATTGACCGGGTGGTGCTGAACCGGGCGCTGGGCATTCCCATTTTTTTCGCCATGATGTATTTGATGTTCATGTTCACCATCAATCTGGGCGGCGCGTTCATTGATTTTTTCGACGGACTGGCGGAACTGTTGTTCGTGGAAGGATTGAGGCACGTACTTACGGGCATCGGCACGCCGGAATGGCTCTGCATCCTGCTGGCGGATGGCCTGGGCGGTGGCATTCAGACGGTTGCCAGCTTTATTCCAATTATCGGCTTTCTCTTTCTCTTTCTTTCCTTTCTGGAAGATTCCGGCTATATGGCGCGCGCCGCCTTCGTCATGGATCGCTTCATGCGGTTTATTGGCCTGCCGGGAAAATCCTTTGTCCCGATGATGGTGGGCTTTGGTTGCAACGTCCCGGCGGTGATGGCGACGCGCACCCTGGAGAGCGAGCGCGACCGGCTGATGACGATGGCGATGACCCCGTTCATGTCCTGCGGCGCGCGGTTGCCGGTTTATATTTTGTTTGCGGTTGCGTTTTTTCCCCAGAACGGGCAGAACCTCGTTTTTGCCCTGTATCTGATCGGGATTGCCGCTGCGGTGCTAACCGGCCTTGCCATCCGGCGCACCCTGCTGCCGGGGCAAGGGACGCCGTTCATCATGGAACTGCCGTCTTATCACCTGCCGACCCTGAAGGGCATGACGATTCACACCTGGAACCGGCTTGCCGGTTTTATTCTCAAGGCGGGCAAGGTCATCGTCCCGATGGTGATGATTCTGAACCTTCTGAACGCAACCGGCACGGACGGCAGCTTTGGCAAGCAGGAGAGCGGCGAATCCCTGCTGGCTGCCGTCAGCCGGGAAATTTCCCCGCTCTTTAAACCCTTGGGGATGACGGAAGAAAACTGGCCGGCGGCGGTTGGCGTCGTGACCGGCGTGCTGGCGAAAGAAGCCGTGGTCGGAACCCTGAACGCCCTCTATGGGCAGATTGCGGCGGCTGAAAACGAGGGCGACGCTTCGGAAACGGAAGAGGAGTTCAATTTCTGGCAATCCTTGCGGACAGTCGTCCTGACCGTGCCGGAAGGCTTGTCCAGCCTGACGGACAAGGCGCTCGACCCGCTGGGCGTCATGGGCGCAAGCGAACCCGAAGATTGGGAACAGGCCGCCGAAGCGCAGCAGGTCTCGGTCACGACCTTCACCGCCATGCAAACCCTGTTCGGCTCGGCGGCGGCGGCTTTTGCCTACCTGTTGCTGATTCTGCTCTATTTTCCATGCGTGGCGGTGCTAGGCGTTATCCGGCAGGAAGCGGGGACGCGCTGGATGCTGTTCATCGCCCTGTGGAATACGGCGCTGGGTTTTGGCGTCGCCACCTTCTGCTATCAGGCGCTCACCTTTACGGCACATCCGCTTGCCTCAACGCTCTGGCTCCTTGGCCTGCCCGCCGGTTTTATGCTGGCGTTGTCAGGTATGGCGCGTTATGGTAAAAGACAGGGAAGCGCATCAAGTGTCTCCGGCAAAAAATTTCAGGGAGAGAAAACATGAAGACCGTAAAAGGTTTGCAGGCATTGATGGATGTCAAGCAAGATTTGCCTGACGTGGGCTGGATTCTCGTCGACAAAGACCTCAATTGCGAGTCTGCTGAAGCGTTGTTAGATGCGACATTTTATGTTGAGGAAAATGACGACGGGCTTAACCGCAGTGACCATTTCCTTACTTGGCTAGAGTCCCCAGACTTCGCAGATATTTTTGACATGCAGATGGAGCAGAAGAGTGATTCAACTGTGATGGATATTGCGCGCGCAATCCTCTATTACGATGAATTTGATGATTTTATGGGGGATTGAC
>JAISSL010000148.1 GCA_031273145.1 Zoogloeaceae bacterium
CGATGGGATTGATTTCGCTTCTTTTTACTCACAACCACGAAGGAGAACCTCATGAAACTATCCGTGAAAATGACTGCGCTTGCCGCTTTGCTCGTTTCCCTGTCGCTCTGCCTGCCCACTGCCCAGGCGCGTGACGACACACTCTACCCGCTCATCAAGGATGCCCTAGAACTGGGCAAGGCACAGGGAAAACTGGATGGCACCATCAAATTTTACTTCAGCGGCCAATCACATCCCGCTGTCGCAAGCAGACTGGTGCAAGGCGCGGCAAGCAGCAAGAAAACCAACTCGGCGAACAAGAGCGACGAAGAAGCATGTCACTGGGCCATGTTATCCGTGTTGGTGGCGTTTCAGGAACGTGCCCGCAAGGAAGGTGGCAATGCCGTCATCAACCTTGAAAGCTATTACAAGAAAAAAAGCTACAAGAACAAGGATAAATACGAATGCCACGCTGGAAGCATCATGGCTGGCGTTGCCCTGAAAGGCGATGTCGTCCGGCTGAGCAACTGATCCAGGGGGCAACGTATCAGCGAATATACGATGAGCAACAATTTTGCGTTTGGCGCTATAATCCCACGCTGATTTTCAAACGATGGGATTGATTTCGCTTCTTTTTACTCACAACCACGAAGGAGAACCTCATGAAACTGTCCGTGAATATGACCGGTCTTGCCGCTTTGCTCGTTTCTCTGTCATTATGCCTATCCACCGCCCAGGCTGATGACATCAATGTGTACCGTCTGCCTATCGAGGGCGCTATCAGGAAGGGCATTGACGGTAACATCAAACTTTACTTTGGCGATCAATCGTATCCTGAGATTGAGGAAACACTGGCTAAACGTCACTTTGCCCATAGACGATCCAACTTTCGTGAATCGTCTGATCCGTCGCCGTATATGGCTGGCAGTGTGTCGGTGTCGCCTAATGCAAAGTGCAACAAGGCCATGTTGGCAACGACGAGAGAGCTTCAGAAGCATGCCCGCAACATAGGTGGCAACGCCATCATCAACATCGAAAGTTATCACCAAAACAACCAGGGCTTCAGAAGTAGCAACGAATTTGAATGTTACTCAACGAAAGGAAAGCTCGGCGTCATGCTGCGAGGTGATATTGTCAGATTGAAGGAGTGATCCGTTCCAGATCTGGAGAGCGCGAATTTCTTCCTTTTCTGGACGCAACAAAATATGGCGCGGCCAGAAGGAATAGGCATGTGAGGCAAGGCGCGGAGTTCGGATGCCTTTCGTTACTGCTCTTTGTCCCGAATCAGGTTGTCGTTTACTTTGACCTTGTAGCGTTGGCGCAGTGCCGCAAGGTATGCCATGGTCTCGTTTTGCGCGATGAACTGTTCTACCTGTCTCGCAAGCGCGCGCGCAAGCTCTGGCTCTACGGGTGGGGTATCCGCCTTGTTAATTCTGTAAAGCGCATAGCCCTGACCGGGCAGAGCCACGCCTGCATATGCGGGTAGCTTATCCGTTTTGACTTTCAGGATGGCTTTCAGCGCCGCCGGATGCAACTGGTCGGGGAAAAGGCGGGAGACCGTCTGGTTCTTGCCCCAATTGACGCGCGCTTCCTTTTCTTGCAATTCAGCCAGCTTCGCTTCCCCTTGTTCTACGGCCAAGGCTTGCGCTTTTTCTCCCCGCAGACCTGCCGCAATGGCCTGTTTTACCTCATCGAAAGGCAGCAAACGCGCAGGCTCTAAATTCAGCAAGCGGGCGGCAGCCAGCGTTCCGGGCGCAACCTCTACCACTTCGGTATTGCGGCCATTTTTCAGCACTTCATCGCTGAACATTGTCCGTATCAACTGCGGGTTGTGAATCAGTTCCTGGCCTCGTGATTCCCGGTTCAGCCAGCCGGATTTCTGGATGGGCAACCCGTAGGCGCTGGCGGCGGCCTTCAAGTCCGGTTCATCAAAAACAAGGTTCCTGAAGTTTTCCGCCGCTTCGGCAAAGAGCCTGACGGCGTTTTGTTCCCGCATGGCTCGTTCAACCTGGGAACGGGCTTCGGCGAAGGAGAGATATTCGCCCGGACGAATATCGTCCGCCCGAATGATGTGAAAGCCGAAACTGCTTTCTGCCAGATCGGAAATTTCGCCTTTTTTCAGGGCAAAGGCGGCATCCGCAAAGGATTTGTCAAACACCTGCCGGGGCAGAAATTCCCCCAGATCGCCGCCCTGCTCGGCAGAACCGGGGTCTTGCGAATGTTCCTGGGCAAGTTTTGCGAAATTCCCCGGCGCTTTTTTTACTTCCGCGAGCAATTGCAAGGCTTTGGCGCGGACTTTTTCCTTATCCACCCCTTCGTCTGTCGCAAGCAGGATATGGCTGAGTCGCCGCTCTTCCTGCTTTTTGACAAAAAGGTCCCGATGGCTTTCGTACCAGGCGCGGATTTCGGCTTCTGAAAATTTCACCATGCTATCCAGTAGCTCCTGGGAGAGCACCACGTATTCGACCTGGATTTGTTCGGGATGGCTAAAGAGCGCGCTGTTGTCCTCGTAGAACTGTTTGATTTCCGCGTCGGTAACTTCCACCTTGCCCGCCAGAGATGCGCTTGTAATCAGGCTTTCCTGTACGTCCCGCGTTTCCGTTTGCAGGGTGACAATCCGGTCGGTCACGGTTTTGGGCGTGAAGGAAGCGTCGAGCACCGCGCTCAGGAGGGGACGCCTGAGCAGTTGTTCCTGCAAGTCGGCCTCGAATTCGGATACGGTACGCCGGTTGGCCGCCAGCGCCGATTCATAAGCGGTCTGACTGAACGCGCCGTTTTCGTGGAAATCCGGGATTTGCGCGATGAGCTGCTGCATGGCCAGACGCACGTTGAGGCCGCGTTTTTGCGCTTCCAGCAATAACAGATGCCGGTTGATCAGGCCGTCCAGCACCATGTCGCGCAGGGCTTCCGAATCGAAATTGGCCGGATTCATGCCCGGATTTTCCCTCTTTAACCGATCCTGCTCGTTGCGTAGGGCTTCCCGGTATTGGTTGAGGCCGATGCGCGTTCGCCCGATACGGACGAGATCGTCGCTGCCGCCTCCCTGAAAGTAGGCTTCCAGTCCCCAGACCGCGAAGGGGATGGTAATCAGCAGAAGAAAAATCTGGACAATGCGTTTATTGTTGCGAATGGCATCAAACATGGCGAGACCCGGATAAGCAGATGAACCCAGCGTGAAAACGGATTGGGAAACAGGATGAACGCTGGAAAACGCGAATAGTAGCATACCGATTGATAATCTACATCAAAGGGTATGGCTTTTATCTCCGCTGGAAAATCCGATAAGCGGCGCGGCAAGCCCTTTGCCGAGCGCCATCACCTTGAAAATCTCGCCCATTTCATGTGGTTCTATCAATTTGCGCGCGGCGGCTGCGGTTTGAAACCGCGCCGGGTCGTCGCTTGCCAGTTGTGGCGAAAGGCGGGACAAGAGGCCGCAATTAATGAGAAACCGCGCCTGACTGGTGTAACCCAGGAGTTCCAGCCCTGCCGGATACGCCGCTTCGATGATGGCCGTAAAATCCACATGCGCGGTGATGTCCTGCAAACCGGGGAGAAAGAATGGGTCTGCGTGGGCGCGATGGCGATAGTGGCAAAACAGGGTGCCTTCCCGACGTTCCGGCAGATAGTATTCGCGTCCCGGAAAGCCGTAATCAATGAGCAACAACAGCCCGCGCTCCAGAATGCCTCCCCAGGCGGCGCTCCAGTCGGAAGCGGGCAAGCCCACTTCGCTCATGTAGCCGGACGGCAGGGGATAACGCTCTGCGATTGCGAGCGCCGCTTCAAGCAATCTATCAGTGGCGGGACGGGTCTGCCAGACGAAGCCTTCCGGTTCCTGCCCTTTCGGGTTCTGCCATGTGACGCCACGCTCCAACACCACGCCGTCGCGCCCGCCTTCCGGCCAGAGGACGCAGGAAACCGGCATGGCATCCAGCACTTCGTTTGCCAGAACCAGGCCGGAGAACCGCTCCGGCAAGCCGTCTCGCCAGAAGATACGCCCTGAAAGATGAGGAATTTCCAGCGCCAGCTTTTCCTGCTGCCTTGCCCGCAGGTCGGCGGAAATTTCCAGAATTTCGTAGCGTTCCGGCAGTGCATTCAGGGTTTCCAGGGCGCGGAGCAAATCCACCGCCAGACGACCGGAACCGGCGCCAACTTCCAGAATGGCGGGCGCGATGGCCATGATAGGCGCGGCTTCTATCGCCAGACATTGTGCGAACAGCGGGGATAATTCCGGCGCGGTCGTAAAATCGCCTGCCTGACCAAAGTTGGTTGCGCCTGCGGCGTAATAGCCAAGGGCGGGCGCATAGAGCGCCATTTCCATGAAATCGGCAAAGCTGATCCAGCCGCCCGCCGCTTCGATTCTTTCCCGAATGAGGGCGGTAAGTTTCCGGCTGTGCGCGAGCGCATCCGGGGCGGGAGAGGGTAGGGCAGAATCGGGGCGCATCGTGGAGTTTTTCCGTCGACAAAACCCGAATGGTACGCCGTTGCCCAATCTCTTGCAGCCCGCGCGCATGAGAAAAAGCGGCAGGTTTTAACCTGCCGCTTTGGGGCAAGACCCGCGTTCAGGGGCGCGGGAGGACGATCTTGCGGATGCGGTTCCCCTCACCCTCCGCTACGTAGAGATTACCCGTCCGGTCGAACGCAAGGCCATTAGGGTAAGTAAATCTGGCAACGCGGCCATTGCCATCGGCAAAGCCTTTCTGACTGCCCGCAACGGTAGTGACATATCCCGTGGGCGTAACCTTGCGAATGCGGTGGTTATGCGCGTCCGCCACATAGAGGTTGCCCGCCGCGTCAATGGCGATGTCGAAAGGCCAATGAAACCGGGCGGTGTTTCCCGGTCCATCGGCAAAGTCCCCTTTTTTGCCGGTTGGGCCGCTGCCTGCCAGGGTGGTAACATTTCCGCCGGGCGTAATCTTGCGAATGCGATGGTTATGCGTATCCGCCACATAGAGGTTGCCTGCCCGATCGAATACAAGACCGCGAGGCTGATCAAACTTTGCGGCGCTTCCCTGTCCGTCGACAAAGCCCTTTAGGTCCATAGCGGTCATAAGGTTATCACCGGTGTTTCCCACAAACGTCGTGACATTCCCGTTGGGCGTGACCTTGCGAATGCCGTGCCAAACCGCGACATAGAGGTTGCCCGCAGAGTCTATTGTGATGTCATGAGGGAAAGCAAGCTGAAGTTTGCCCAACGCGAAAGCAGCAATCATTCCTATAGCGCCACCGCCGCTGGGGAGTCCCTCAGGGGGGCCTACCAGGGTCGTGACATTCCCATTCGGCGTAACCTTGCGGATACTGTGGTTATTGATGTCCGCCACATAGAGATTGCCTGCCGCGTCAATGACCGTACTCTCAAAATACCGAAATCGCGCATTGCTTCCCTGTCCGTCGGCAAAGCCGCCGCCTGACTTGCCTGATGCGCCTCCGCCCGCAAGGGTAGTGACATTTCCGTTCGGCGTGACCTTGCGAATGCGGAAGTTCCAGGCATCCGTCACATAGAGATTGCCCGCCGCGTCAATTGTCACTCCGTTAGACGCATAAAACCGAGCGTTGCTACCCTGCCCGTCGACCAGGCCGCACTCGCCCGTGAATCCCTTGCATCCCAGCGCGCTGGAGGTGAAACCTATCCTGCTGTCGCCCACAAAGGTACTGACGATGACCCGTTCGTCCCCGGTAGCCGTTCCGCTTGTGGAAGTTTCATGCGCCGCGCAGGCCGCCAGAAACAAGACCGAAAGCATGACCAGCGCGGTTTCTGCCTTGATTGCAAAGAGGTTTTGAGATGCCATTGGAAACTCCTCAAAAAATGACGGAAAAATCGCCCGCCTGTCAGAGCGAACGCCATGTGAGAATCATACCCCTAAATGCTTTGCGGTATATGACGCATGTCAATTAGAGCGTTTTCGATTCAGTCGAGTATATTTTTGCCCTTGTCTCCTTGCCATCCGCAAGACTCCGCAGTCTGCAAGACCTGCTGCCCGTGACTACACGGGAATGACGAATGGGGAGACGCAAAAGCACAGGTTTTTCGCCTTTTTCGGTAGGGATGGCGGCAAAATGTTAACG
>JAISSL010000159.1 GCA_031273145.1 Zoogloeaceae bacterium
CACCAGAGTACCCGGAGAAGCAAAAAGAATAATCAGTACCGTGCCTATTGTTGGCAGCAAAGCCAAGCGACCTGGAAACGGAATTTCCCGTTCAAAGCCAAAACAGGCAACAAGAATCAGAAAAATCCCTAAAGCAGATCCGTATTCAGCGACCCGACGATTTTTGCTGTCTGCTGTATTATACTGCAAACGTCCGCGCATGTAAATGGCCAGCAATGAACCGATGAATAATTCCCATACTCGCCCTCGTGTATCGTAAAACAGTTTTTCAGAATCAAGTTTGCGCTCTGCGTAAATAAAACTCGCAACCGCTATCAATAACACGACCGCGATAAATCCCCAGGAACGATGCCGCCAGACCAGTGTGGCTACCCTGAAACTCCATCCCTTTTTATGCCACAACCATACTGCCAGCAAGGGGAAAAAGATGTAATACTGCTCTTCAACCGCAAGGCTCCAAAGGTGCAATAACGGCTCTTCATCCGCATTCGGCGCGAAATAGCCCACATTGCCTCTGAAATAATAGTTTGAGACAAAAAACAGCCCGGAAAGAAAACTCTTCGCAAAGCGCGTCATCTGGTCGGGAAGCAGTAAAACATAGGCCGCAGGTAAGCTGCACAACAGGACAAAAAACAGGGCGGGCAGGATGCGGCGCACCCGCCTTTCATAGAATCCCGCCAGGGTGAATGTCCCCGCTTCGCACTCGGAAAGGATAATGCCGGTAATCAGATAGCCGCTGATTACAAAGAAGACATCCACGCCAACAAAACCGCCTCGCACGCCCAGGCCGGCATGAAACAGGATGACCGCCAAAACGGCAATGGCGCGCAAACCGTCTATTTCTCTGCGGTAGTTCATTCAAAATGCTCCACTGAGGCGAGATTTCAGCATCAGACAATCCGCATGGAAAAATCCAGTGCCTTGATGTGCTTGGTAAGCGCCCCGATGGAGATGCGGTCGACGCCGGTTGCGGCAACATCGGCCAGATTTTTCAGGGTCACGCCGCCGGAAGCCTCCAAGAGGGCAGGGCGACCCTGTTGAACATTGAAGGCCACCGCTTTTTTCAGGAGCGGCAATTTGAAATTATCGAGCAGAATCATCTTTGCGCCAGCGGTCAGGGCGGCTTCCATGTCCGCGAGATTTTCCACTTCTACCTGCACAAAGCGGCAACGCGCCTCGCTTTGGGCAAGCGCATCCGCTGCCGCCAGCGCGGCCTCTATGCCGCCTGCCGCCGCAATGTGGTTTTCCTTGATGAGAATGGCATCCCAGAGCGCAAAGCGGTGATTTTCGCCGCCGCCCACCCGAACCGCGTATTTTTGCGCGAGCCGCAGGCCGGGCACGGTTTTGCGAGTATCCACAATGACCGCGCCGGTATCACGAACAGAATCCACGTATTCGCGGGTCTGGCTGGCAATGCCGGAAAGCATCTGGAGAAAGTTCAACGCCGCGCGTTCGCCGGAAAGGAGCGCACGGGCGTTGCCGGAAATTTCGCAGAGGGTCTCTCCCGCCGTGATAGAAGCGCCTTCCGAGCATCGCCATTTGATCGTGACCGCCGGGTCAAGGTTGGTCAAACAGGCATTGAACCAGGCTTGCCCGCATAAAATGCCTGCATCCTGGCTGGTCACTTCCGCCTTGGCGCGGCGCTTGGCGGGAATCAGGCTTGCGGTCAAATCGCCCGGCCCCAGGTCTTCGGCAAGGGCAAGCGCAACATTGACGTGGATGACTTCGGCAAGCGGCAGGGGAAAATCGTCGTTCATAGTGTTCATGGGCGTATCACTCAAAGGGTCGGTTGATTAAGCGAGGTTTCTTCGCGCGGGAACGAAAGCGCAGACAGGGTAGGCCGCTGCTTTCTTCCACTTGCTGCGCGGGCAGGGTGCGGCTTTTGAAATTCATGGCGCGACAGCCATAGGGAAAAGATACCTCATGGGTAATGAAAAAATAAAGGCAGTTTCGGCAATCTGGTCTCTGTTTACGCATGGGAGGAGGCGATTGGCGCTATTTCCGGCCAAACTTTTCCGTCAGCATAACGAGTTTTTCCGCCAGCGTAGCCGGTATTTCCGGGGCTTGGGGCGTATCCGTGGAGATGCCGTTTGCGTCTGTTGCGGCATTTTTCCGGGCTTCGCGCTTGTTGCCGGACGATTTTTCGTGGCGGCGCTTTTCCGGGGATTTATGAGCGCCTTTCGGTTTTTCCGCAGGGTGCGCGAAAGCCGCTGAAGCCGCGCCGTTTACCGGGGTATCGGATTCTGCGCGGTGGGCGGGTTTGCGGGATCGGATGTGTTTGGGGTGGTTTTTATGCTCGGAAGGCTTGGACTGCTTGGCTTCTCCGTTGATGGCCTGACGTTGCGAGCGTTCTTCCAGTACCGTGGTCGCAAACTGCCGGTGTTCTTCGCTGACCTCGGCAACCGCTTCGCCATCCAGATCGAACCGCTGTTCAGCCTTGGCAAGCAGGCGCAGATAGCGGTTGCAATGGGTGTGCATGGAAAGGGCAACCCGCAGGGTCTTGCGGTCGGCTTCCGGCAGGCGCGAGCGGATGGCTTTATCAATGCCGATAGCCAGCGGCTGATAGGTACGGAATACCTCAAAGCGCGCGCGCAGCTCATCCAGCAATTTACGCGGGTCTCGCGCCTTATCCTGATCCGGTTCGGGGGACGCGGGAATGACTGTATCGGCGGGAAGTTCTTCCGCCAGGGAAGTCATGGGTTCAGAAGTCATGGTGATGCGACAGGTCAAGGAAGTGTAAAGAGTACCACAAGCATGGGGCGGATAGGGCAGAAGAGAAGGTTAAAGTAGAAATTTTAAAGATTTCTCATGCAGGCGATGCCATGCGCGCCATGCTGTTGTGCCGTGGCGAGGGTATCTTGGCTTTGTCCGCCAAGGGCGTAGATGGGAATCGGCGTATCCAGAGCCAGCGCGGCGAAAGCCTCCCAGCCAAGGCCGGGATGGTCGGGATGGCTGGGCGTGGGCAGTACCGGCCCCAGAGTGACGTAGTTCAGCCCGATTTTCTGCGCGGTCTGGAGTTCTTCCGCGTCATGGCAGGAAGCCCCGACGCAGGAAAAGCAGGGACGATTGAGCGTGGCGCGGAGCGCGGCGCTGCTAAAATGAATGCCATGCGCGCCAGTCGAGCGGGAGAGTTCGCTTCCGCTTTCATCGCCCGTTTCACTCAAGATGATTTGGGCATTGCGCGGTTTGGCCTTTGCAATGACCGAATGGATAAAGTTCAGGCGTTGGGTAGCGGGGAGTGTCTGCTCCCGGATCAGAATCATGCGGATGCCTTGCGTCAAGGCTTGTTCGATACGCGCCATTTCCGCTTCAATGCCCACTTCCCCCGCATGGGTGATGAGGATTTGGCTTGGCATGGCCAGCATCTGCAAAATCTGGCTATTGGCCGGGAGAATGGGG
>JAISSL010000164.1 GCA_031273145.1 Zoogloeaceae bacterium
AAAAGGAACACGAGCAGAAACAGGACGGACTTTTGGTAGCCTTGCATGAGTTTAAGAAAAGGCTGTTTTAAAAGATTGTCCAAAAAATCCCCCTGAAGCAGATCAACCATGTCCCGATGCCACTGTTGGGCAACCTCTTTTTTATCCATGCCGACGAAGTCGGCGAGTTTTTTATTGAACCGATCCAGCGCATAATCCACAAGCCTCTCGGATACCCATTCCCTGATTGAAGCGGGTAGCTTGTTGATCGCGTCTGCCATGGCCGTGCCCTTGAGTTGCTGCTCAAGGTTATCGCGTATTTCCGCTCTGATGCGCGCATCCAGCGAAGCGCGCGCCCTGGTTTCCGGGGGAAGTCCTTGCAGATAATGAATCATCTGCTGCTTGAAAGGATAGATGAAATTCACGATGGCTTTATCGCCGACCGTTTGGGTATATTCCAACGTCCCATAGGCAGCGCCCGCGCCCATAAAAACGATGGGGATGTAAAGAAAATAGAGCTTGGCGGCAATATTCCAGTATGTGTTTTGTCGTTTAAAAGCCTTGAATTTCACGCAGACAAACACCACGACCAAGGCCAGAACAAAACCCAAGGCTGTAAATTTGGCAATCATCCAAAGGGCGGCGACTGGATCGAAAAAATAAACAACCATCGCCTCAAAAATTCCCCAAAGATTTACATGCATGTTGCTCTCCTCTCAGACATCAATGTTTCAACATATCCCCGTCCACCACCTGCACCAGTTGCGCGGTCTTTTGACCGGGTTCGCCGCGCAGCCACCAGAGGGCGCTCTTGCGGAAGGATTCAGGGTGCGGTACATCAACCAGCAGATAGTCGGCCAGTTCGCCAATCAAGGGTTGATGCCCGACGATGAGCGTAGGCGAAGCATTATCGTCCGGCCAACAGAAGAGTTCCAGTATCTTTTCGGGTGAATTGCTTTCATAGAGCGGCGGACAAAACTGGATGCCGCGCTCGTCCTCATGAAAATAGGCAACCGTCTGCCGCGTGCGGGTGGCGGGACTGACCAGAAGGCGCAACCCGGAAGGCGCGCGCTCTTTCAGCCACGCCGCAACCCTGCGAGCCTGCTTGTGCCCGCGCGGAGAAAGCTCGCGCTCAAAGTCGGGCATCCCCGGTAGCGCATCGGCATGTCGCCATAAAAAAAGTTCCATCGTCCTTGTCCTCCGAAAAGCGTTTGGGTCAATCAACCTCACAAGCAGGAGAGGTTACCACATCTTCCATGCCAGATACGCTGGTAAATCAAGCGTACCGAAGCACCGCTCAACGCGGCACTCTCGGTCGCGGTCAGATATCACTATGTCTTGGGCTATTCTTTTTGCCTTGGGCTATTCTTTTCCAGCAAAAGCTGGCTGTAACGCTCTTTTTCTTCGGCAGTAAGCCCGGAAAGACCAAACTGGTTGGCTTTTTTCTGCAAGTCCTTGAATTCGCCCTGGCGTCGGTTTTCCTGCAAGCGGGTGAGCGCGTCAGAAAATTCGGCTTCCACCTTGTCATCCGCCAGCGGCAACTGGATTAATTCCCCCGCCAGCTTTTCAAACTCCGCTTCCAGGGCGTGTCCGCGCAGATATTCCAGCAACTGGGCATAGCTGGGTTCAGAGGGAAGACGGGGCAGATGTTCCAGAATGACTTCAAGCATCGCGCGTTCCTGGGATGGCGGCAGCTCTTCCAGCGGAATGCGCTCAACCAGCACGGGTCTTTGCAGCGCCAGCCGCGCCAGTTTTCGCGTCAAAGAAGGCGCATTGCGCTTGGGCTTTTCCGGCGCCTTGGGCGGCATGTAACTCTTAATGCCGCACAGTTGCTCAACCTCGCGCTGCTCAAAACCGCTCTCCGCCGCCAATTGCTTTACCAGTTGCAGGCGCAAGATAGGCGTGGAGAGCCGAAGCAGAAGCGGCTTTGCCTCTGCGACCAGAGCGGCGCGTCCTTCCGCGTTGGCAAGGTTGCAATGGCTTTTGAGTTCGCTCAACAAAAAGGACGAAAGCGGCATGGCCTCCCGAATCAGCCTGTCAAACGTCGCCTTGCCCTGTTTTCGCACAAAACTGTCCGGGTCTTCGCCATCCGGCAGAAAGGCAAAGCCGATATTTTTCTGCTCGGTCAAAAGTTCCAGCGCGTTTTCCAGCGCGCGCCAGGCGGCCTTGCGTCCCGCCGCGTCACCATCAAAACAGAAAACGACGGCATCCACCTGGCGCAGCAGTTTCTGCACATGTTCCCGCGTCGTCGCCGTGCCCAGAGTCGCCAGCGCGTTGCCCACGCCATGTTGCGCCAAGGCAACCACGTCCATATAACCTTCCACCACAATGGCGCGATTTTCCGCGCGTAGCGCCTCACGCGCCTGCGGCAGGCCGAACAGTTCGCGCCCCTTTTCAAAGAGCGGCGTTTCCGGGGAATTGAGATATTTGGGTTCGCCCTGCCCAATCACCCGTCCGCCAAAGCCAATGATTTCCCCCTTGGCATTGATGATGGGAAACATGATCCGATCGCGGAAACGGTCGTAACGCCGACCTTCCTCGCTTTCCACCACCAGACCAACGGTCAGCAGTTCCGGGGTGTCGTAGCCATCGGGAAAGGCTTGTTTCAGGTTTTGCCAGCCTTCCGGCGCATAGCCAATGCCGAAGCGGGCGGCGACTTCGCCGCTCAAGCCGCGCGCCTTCAGGTAATCAATGGCTTTTTCACTGTGCTTCAGGGACGCTTTATAAAATTCCCTGGCGCGCGCCATGAGTTCGGACAAATCCCGCAAGGTCTCCCGCCGTGGCGCATGACCGCCTTCCCGCCGCTCATCCGGGACGGCAACGCCGATTGAACCGGCCAGCTCATGTATCGCCTCCACAAACCCAAGACCTTGATATTCCATCAGAAAACCGATGGCGTTGCCGTGCGCGTGGCAGCCAAAGCAGTAATAAAACTGCTTGGTCGGGTTGACGTTGAAGGAAGGGCTTTTTTCGCTGTGGAACGGACAGCAGGCCGAATAGTTCGCGCCGGTTTTTTTCAGGCGGACATGGCGGTCAATCAGGTCGACGATGTCGACCCGCGCCAACAAATCCTGAATGAAGGATTCTGGAATCATGCCGGACTGCCTGCCGTCCCACCCGGATCAGGAAAGACGCGCCTTTACCAGCTTTGAGACTTCCGCCATGTCGGCCTGCGCCATCAGGCGCGGTTTCAAGAGCGCCATCAGTTTGCCCATGTCGGAAGCCTTGCTCGCGCCGCTCTCGGCGATAGCGGCTTCAATGGCGGCCTTGATGTCCGCCTCGGACATCTGTTCCGGCAGATAGGCGTTCAGAGTCGCCAGCTCTTCGCGCTCGCGGGAAGCCAGGTCTTCGCGCCCGGCCTTCTCGAACTGGGAGAGGCTATCTTTATACTGCTTGACCATCTTTTTGAGGACGGCGATGACGCCCGCATCATCCAGCTCGATTCGCTCATCCACTTCGATTTGCTTGATGGCGGCAAGCAACATCCGAATCGCGCCTAAGCGGTTCGTTTCCTTCGCTTTCAGGGCGGCTTTCATGTCTTCCTGGATACGCGCTTTCAGGCTCATCTTGATTCTCCAGACGTGAAATAACAAAAAAAGCCGACGGTCTCAAAAAAAAGAGCGACGGCTTCGGGTTCTGCGCAACGGCACAGGTTCAGTACATCTTGGGCGGCAGGGTCATGCTACGGATGCGCTTGTGATGCCGCTTGACGGCGGCTGCTGCCTTACGCTTGCGTTCGGCGGTCGGTTTTTCGTAGAACTCGCGGGCGCGAAGCTCGGTAAGCAGACCGGTTTTTTCGACGGCGCGCTTGAAACGGCGAATCGCCACTTCAAACGGCTCGTTTTCCTTGACGCGAATACTGGGCATTGGAATCACCTCCTTCCGTGCGGGGCATGGCCTCCGGCAAATTTTGGGTTGAGTTGCCCCGGTCAATGCCGGGGGGTTCTCGTCATCACGCGATAGACGCGCGGCGAAAAAACGGCAATTCTAACCGCGATTGGGATGACTGGCAAGTCTCCATTTGCTTTTTTCCGACATCCTTTTATAATTCACCTTTTTTCGATTTTTCAGGC
Organism: Zoogloeaceae bacterium; assembly: GCA_031273145.1. Taxonomy (GTDB): domain Bacteria; phylum Pseudomonadota; class Gammaproteobacteria; order Burkholderiales; family Rhodocyclaceae; genus Azovibrio. Next base: position 4,053 of record JAISSL010000164.1, read on the forward strand.
GGACTTATGGTCGTTATTCGTCTTTCCCGCAGTGGCGCAAAGAAGCGCCCCTTCTACAGCATGGTCGTCACCGATTCCCGCAACCGTCGTGACGGGCGCTTTGTCGAGCGGATCGGTTTCTACAACCCGATGGCTTCCGAGCAGGAAAAAGCCAATGGGCTTGGGCTTCGGATTGCGCTTGACCGGCTTTCCTACTGGAAGCAGAACGGCGCGCAACTCTCGCCGACGGCGGCTCGTCTGGTCAAACAGTTTTCCGGCAAGCAGGCCGTTCCCGTCTAAGCCTGAACTGGCTAAGGCTTGATGCTTGCCCCTTGCTTTCATTTATGGCTTTCAAAAGCGATACGATGATTGTTCTGGGGCGGGTGACTGAGCCATACGGCGTGAAAGGCTGGGTGCGTATCCAGCCTTTTGGCGATGATCCGCAAAGCTGGCGGCAGATGCGGTTCTGGCATCTGGCGGCAGATAAGGATGCGGCCTGGCAGGCGTATGAACTGCTCCAGGTTGATGCGCGTAACGATACGCTGATCGCGCATTTTGCCGGGATAGAGGATCGCAACGCGGCAGAGGCACTGCATGGTTTTTTGGTTGCCGCGCCCCGCGAGAACCTGCCCGCGACGGAAGAAGGCGAGTTTTACTGGGCGGATTTGCTCGGTATGGCGGTAGAAACCCTGGCGGAAGAACCGCTGGGCGAAGTGGTTGGCCTCTTGGAGACGGGCGCGCATGACGTACTCCGGGTAGTGGATAGCGCCGGACGCGAGCGTCTCCTGCCCTTTGTCGCTGCCATTGTCCATGAAGTTGATTCAGAAAAGCGGCGCATCCGGGTCGACTGGTCGGCAGAGTGGGACTAACAGGGGAGTGAAGGATTGAGCGAAGCAGAAAAGCCAGGGGTTTTCCGGTTTGCCGCCGTGACCCTCTTTCCTGAAATGTTTGCGGCGATAACCGACGCGGGCATTTCCAGAAAGGCGCTGGAAGCCGGACTGTGGTCGCTCACCTGCTGGAATCCCCGCGATTTCGCGGGCAACCCTGCGCGGTCGGTGGATGACCGCCCTTACGGAGGCGGACCGGGCATGGTCATGCAGGCCGAACCGCTCATGCACGCAGTTGAGGCAAGCAAAAGCAGCCTTGCGGATGCTGGCGCGGCGACAAGCCGGGTGATTTACCTCTCGCCGCAGGGCAAGGTGCTGAATCACGCCAAGGTAATGGCGCTTGCCAAGGCCATGTCTGCCGGGCAGGGTCTTGTTCTGCTTTGCGGACGCTATGAAGGCGTGGATGAGCGCCTGATTGAACGGGCGGTGGATGAGGAAATTTCTCTGGGAGATTTTGTCCTCTCCGGCGGCGAGTTGGCCGCTATGGCGCTGATGGATGCGCTGATTCGCCAGATTCCGGGCGCGTTAGGCGATATGGCTTCGGCGGCGGAAGATTCGTTTGTCGCGGGTTTGCTGGATTGCCCGCATTACACGCGGCCTGAAATTTTTCAGGGCTGCGGGACGCCGGAAGTGTTATTATCCGGCGACCATGCCAGAATTCGGCGCTGGCGGCTTTTAATGTCGCTCACGCGAACCCGGGAACGCAGACCGGACCTTCTGCGTAACCGCGCATTGAGCGCGGAAGAAACGCAACTCCTGGCTGAAATCCAGGCGGAGATAAGCAAGGAGCAATGCGGTGAGCATTAATTCACTTAACAAGGAACTCACATGAATCTGATTGAACAGTTGGAAAAGGAAGAAATAACCCGTCTTGGCAAGACCCTGCCGGAATTTGCGCCCGGAGATACGGTCGTGGTGCAGGTCAAGGTCAAGGAAGGCAACCGCGAGCGGCTGCAAGCCTATGAAGGCGTGGTGATTGCCAAGCGCAACCGGGGCTTGAATTCTTCCTTCATCGTGCGGAAAATTTCTTCCGGCGAAGGCGTGGAGCGGACGTTCCAGACCTATTCCCCGCTGGTGGCTGCCGTTGAAGTCAAGCGGCGCGGCGATGTGCGCCGCGCCAAGCTCTACTATCTGCGGAGCCGTTCCGGCAAGTCTGCGCGCATCAAGGAAAAACTGGTTCGCAAGAGCGCAACTGTCGCAGAATAACGCTTTTTTCATCCCCGGTTTTCGCATTACAATAATGGGGCGCGAAGGCGCTCCATTTTTTTGTGATTTGCCATGTCTTTTCCTTTTACGCCGCTCTCCCGTCCTTTTCCCATCCCGGTCATGACCAGGAGGGGCATGGATGCGGCCTCCAAAATGCCGGATGCCGCGCCCGACGCCTTGACCATGCCGCAGGATATGGCGGTCTTTACCGCGCCGCGCGTGCCGGAATCAGCAGAACGGGAAACCCTTGCCGCAGTCAAAGCCCGACTTCAGGATTTGCATAAGCGCATGGCGGCGAAGGATTTTGCGGAAGCGCCCGACATCGTGGAAGATTTGTGCCGTTGGCCAGCGGCAGAACGCGCTCTGGTGGGCGATTTGCTGGGATTTGGCGAAGTCAGCGCCTACACGATGACCGACCCCTTGCGCTTTCGGGTACAGGAAACGGCTTTCCCCGGTCTTTGGCGGGTGCTGGCCTTGAGCGTGGATAGAGCGGGGAAAGAGACGATATGCGAGGATTTTTTGCAGGCGGGCGCGATTCCGCCCATCCTGGAACAGACGATGCAGGAAAACGGACAGGCGGAACTTCCCATGCCGGTCTTTTCCGAAGATGTCATGAACGCGCCGGCTCTGGCGCGGGAAATTGCGGCGCAGGCAAAAGACTGGGCGCCCGACAAGGAAGTATATGTCGTCAACCTTACCCTGCTGCCGTTGATTGAGGCGGATTTGGCGGCGCTGTACGGCTGGCTGGAACACCGCGAGGTTTCCATCCTTTCGCGCGGTTATGGCAATTGCCGGATCAACAGCACCCGCCTGGCCAATGTCTGGTGGGTGCAGTATTTCAACAGCATGGATACGCTGATTCTGAATACGCTGGAAATCACCACCATGCCGGAAGCCGCGCTCGCCGCCCGCGAAGATTACG
>JAISSL010000217.1 GCA_031273145.1 Zoogloeaceae bacterium
CAAAAGCAAAACCCGTGTTCAGTACGGCAGGACGCTCGTTCCCAGCAAAAATTCATCTACCGCCCGCGCGCACTGGCGGCCTTCGCGGATTGCCCAGACGACCAAAGACTGCCCCCGGCGCATGTCGCCCGCCGCAAACACCTTGGGAACATTGGTGCAATAACCGCCTTCCGCCTCAACGCCCGCTTTGGCATTGCCCCGCGCATCCTTCGCCACACCAAAGGCATCCAGCACGCTCGCCACCGGATTTGTAAAACCCATCGCCAGAAAAACCCGCTCGGCAGGAAAAATGGCTTCGGAACCGGGAATTTCGCTCATGCGCCCCTCCCGCCATTCCAGGCGCGCGGTTTTCACGCCAGTCAATTTGCCGGCGCTACCGATGAACTCTTTGGTGGCAATCGCGTACTCGCGCTCTGTCTCGCCTTCCATGTGGGAAGAGGAAGTCCGCAGCTTCTCCGGCCAGTACGGCCAGGTGAGCGCCTTGTTTTCCTCTTCGGGCGGGCGCGGCATCAGTTCCAGTTGCGTCACGCTCTTTGCGCCATGCCGATGGCTGGTTCCCACGCAATCCGCGCCGGTATCACCGCCGCCAATGACGATGACGTTGCAGTCCGCTACCGTTACCGGGTTCTCGCCATCGCCCGCCACCGCGCGGTTCTGCGGGATGAGGAATTCAAGCGCAAAGTAGACGCCTTCCAGTTCCCGTCCGGGAATGGACAAATCACGCGGGACTTCGGAGCCTCCAGCCAGCACGACGGCATCGAATTCGGCAAGGATGGCTGCTGCGGCAAGCGTTTCCTTCGCGTTGCTGGCGATACCTTGCGGCAGGGCATCCGCGCCCACGAGCACGCCAGTGCGAAATTGCACGCCTTCCGCTTCCAGTTGCCGAACGCGCCGGTCAATAACGCGCTTATCCAGCTTGAAATCGGGAATGCCATAACGCAGCAGGCCGCCTGCGCGGTCGTTCTTCTCGAACACCGTAACCAAATGACCGGCGCGCGCCAGTTGTTGCGCCGCCGCCAGCCCCGCCGGACCGCTGCCAATCACCGCCACTTTTTTGCCCGTTTTGGCAGCCGCAGGCCGGGGCTGCACCCAGCCTTCATCCCAGGCTTTTTCGATGATGGCGTGTTCAATGGAGCGAATGCCCACGGGTTCGGCGTTATAGCCCAGAGTACAGGCCGCCTCACAGGGCGCGGGGCAGACGCGGCTGGTGAATTCGGGAAAATTGTTGGTGGAATGCAGCACGGCGGCAGCCTGTTGCCAATTATCACCATGCGCGAGGTGGTTCCAGTCGGGAATGACGTTATTGACCGGGCAGGCGCTGTTGCAGAACGGAATGCCGCAATCCATGCAGCGCGCGCCCTGTATCCGCGCCTTGTCGTCCGGGAGACGCAACGCAAATTCCCGGTAATGGCGGATGCGCTCGGCGACCGGCAGGTATTCCTGGGTCTGGCGCGGGTATTCGAGAAATCCGGTGGGCTTGCCCATGTTTATGCAACCTCCCGTTGTAATTGGCGTTGCGCGGCAATCTCGCCCAGCGCGCGCCGGTATTCGTGCGGCATGATCTTGACGAAGCGTCCCCGCCATTCCTGCCAGTTTTCAAGGATGTGCCGGGCGCGTCTGCTCTCCGTAAAACGCGCGTGCCGCTCGATCAGCCCCTTCAGGACGACTTCATCGTCCATCGCAAGGTGGTCAATGTTGGCTCGCGCCTGGGCGGCAAATTCGCTGGCGGCGCGGTCGACGGTAGCATCCGGCATGGGCAATGGCTCAAGCGCCACTTGCGTTAAATTGCAGAGCGAGGCGAAATCGCCATGAATATCCAGCACATAGGCAATCCCGCCCGACATCCCGGCGGCAAAGTTGCGCCCGGTCTCCCCCAGCACGACGACGGTTCCGCCGGTCATGTATTCGCAGCCGTGGTCGCCCACGCCTTCAACCACTGCCGTCGCGCCCGAATTGCGTACCGCAAATCGTTCGCCAGTCACGCCGGAAAAATACGCTTCGCCTTCGGTCGCGCCGTAAAGCACGGTATTGCCGGCGATGATGTTGTCGGCGCTCTCGCTTTTGAAACCGGGCTGGGGACGGACAATGACGCGCCCGCCCGAAAGCCCCTTGCCGACGTAATCGTTGCTCTCGCCCATGAGTTCAAGCGTAATCCCGGCTGTCAAAAACGCGCCAAACGATTGTCCGGCTGTTCCGGTCAAGCGAATGCGGATGCTGTCTTCCGGTAGCCCTTTGCTGCCATGACGGGCGGCAATTTCGCCGGAGAGCATCGCGCCGACGGTACGGTGAATGTTCTGAACCGGCAATGCAATCTCGACTTTTTCGCCGCGCTCAATGGCGGGGGCGGCGCGGCGGATGAGTTCGTTGTCAAACGCCTTCTCCAAGCCATGTTCCTGGGCTTCGCAGTGGCTACGCGCCACCTCCGCCGGGGCGTCAGGCCGATAGAAAATGCGGCTGTAGTCCAGCCCGCGCGCCTTCCAGTGGCGAATGCCCTTTTTCATGTCAATCAGATCGGAGCGCCCGACGAGTTCATCGAACTTGCGGATGCCCAAGCGCGCCATGAGTTCGCGCGCCTCTTCCGCAACAAAAAAGAAATAATTGACGAGATGTTCAGGCTGCCCGGCAAAGCGGCGACGCAAGACCGGGTCTTGCGTGGCAACGCCGACCGGGCAGGTGTTGAGGTGGCATTTACGCATCATCACGCAGCCTTCGACCACGAGCGGCGCAGTGGAAAAGCCGAATTCATCAGCGCCAAGCAACGCGGCAATCACCACGTCGCGCCCCGTTTTCATCTGGCCATCCACCTGAAGTCTGACCCTGCCGCGCAGGCGGTTGAGAACCAGGGTTTGCTGCGCCTCGGCCAAGCCCAATTCCCAGGGGGAACCGGCATGTTTGATGGAGGATTGCGGCGAAGCGCCGGTTCCGCCATCGTGCCCGGAAATGACGATGTGATCCGCCTTGGCCTTGGCAACCCCGGCTGCCACGGTTCCAACTCCGATTTCGGAGACGAGCTTGACCGAAATATCGGCCTTGCCGTTTACGCTTTTCAGGTCGTGGATTAACTGCGCCAGGTCTTCGATGGAATAGATGTCGTGGTGCGGCGGCGGGGAAATCAGCGCCACGCCCGGCACGGAGTGGCGCAGGAAGCCGATGTATTCGGATACCTTGTGTCCCGGCAATTGACCGCCCTCGCCGGGTTTTGCGCCCTGCGCCATCTTGATCTGTATCTGGTCGGCATTGACCAGATATTCGGCATTGACCCCGAACCGGCCTGATGCCACCTGCTTGATGGAAGAGCGCAGGGAATCGCCGGGCAACAGGGTCATGTCGCGCTCGATACGGGATTCGCCAATCAGTTGCGACAGTTGCATGGTCTGGTCAATGGGCTTGAAGCGGCGCGGGTCTTCCCCGCCCTCGCCAGTGTTGGAACGCCCGCCAATGCGGTTCATGGCAATCGCCAGCGTGGTGTGCGCCTCAGTCGAAATGGAGCCGAGCGACATTGCGCCGGAAGCAAAACGCTTGACGATTTCGCTCGCGGGTTCCACTTCTTCCAGCGGAATGGCAGCCCCTACGGGTTTCAGCTCGAACAGGCCGCGCAGGGTCATGTGGCGACGGCTCTGGTCATTGACGATCTGCGCGTATTCCTTGTAGTCCTTGAACTCGCCCGCCCGCGTCGCGTGCTGGAGTTTGGCAATGGCATCCGGCGTCCACATGTGTTCGTCGCCGCGCACGCGAAAGGCGTATTCGCCGCCGGGGTCGAGCATATCGAGCAGCAGCGGATCAGCGCCGAAAGCCTTTTGGTGCAGGCGAATCGCCTCTTCCATGACTTCAAACAGCCCAATGCCTTCCACCTGACTGGAAGTCCCACTGAAATAGCGGTCGACAAACGCCTTCTGCAAGCCAATCGCTTCAAAGATTTGCGCGCCGGTATAGGACATGTAGGTGGAAATGCCCATCTTGGACATGACCTTGCGAAGCCCCTTGCCGATAGCCTTCACGAAGTTGTGGATGTATTCCTCGCCCATATCCGGGCTACCCGCAAGCTGTTGCAGGGTTTCGAGCGCGACGTAAGGATGCACCGCCTCTGCGCCAAAACCAGCCAGCACGGCAAAATGATGGACTTCGCGGGCGCTGCCGGTTTCAACCACCAGTCCGGCGCGGGTACGCAAACCCTTGTTTACGAGATGATGATGAATCGCGGAAAGCGCCAGCAGGGCGGGAATGGCGACAAAGCCAGCGCCCATCTTGCGGTCGGAGACGATCAATATGCTGCTGCCGCGCAGTACCGCGCTTTCGGCATCGGCGCAGAGCGAGGCAAGCTGCGCTTCGACCCCTTCCCTGCCCCAATCCGCCGGATAGCAGATATCCAGTTCGGCAGAATGAAAGCGGTCGCGGGTATAGCGGTCAATGTTGCGAATCTTCTCCATGTCGCCAAAATCGAGCACCGGCTGGGTCACTTCAAGCCGGAACGGCGGATTGATTTCGTTGATTTCGAGCGGGTTGGACTTGGGGCCGATGAAGGAGACGAGCGACATCACCAGTTGTTCGCGGATCGGGTCAATGGGCGGATTCGTGACCTGGGCGAACAACTGGCGGAAATAGTGGTAGAGCGGCTTTTCCCGGCTGGAAAGTACCGCCAGCGGCGAATCGTTGCCCATCGAACCCGTCGCTTCCTCGCCCACGCGCCCCATTGGCTCAAGAATGAACTTCAAATCTTCCTGGGTAAAGCCGAACGCCTGCTGACGGTCGAGGAGGCTTGCCGCATAGACCGGAGGAGTTTGCGAAGCGGCTTCCAGCTCGTCGAGCTTGATGTTGACCTGTTCGAGCCAATCTGTATAAGGATGGGCAAGCGCCAGGGATGCCTTGATTTCGCTATCATCAATGATGCGCCCCTGATCCATGTCAATCAGGAACATCTTGCCCGGTTGCAGCCGCCATTTGCGGACGATCTTTTCATCAGGAATCGGCAGCACTCCGGCTTCGGACGCCATGACCACCAGATCATCCTCGGTAATGAAATAACGCGCCGGACGCAGACCGTTGCGATCGAGCATAGCGCCAATCTGACGCCCGTCGGTAAAGGCCACGGCGGCAGGGCCATCCCACGGCTCCATCATCGCGGCATGGTATTCGTAAAAGGCGCGGCGGCGCTCATCCATCCGGTCGTTGGATTCCCACGCTTCCGGGATCATCATCATCATGGCGTGCGCCATTGAATGCCCGCTCATCACCAGCAGTTCAAAGGCATTGTCGAAGGAGGCGGAATCGGATTGACCGGCGTAAATCAACGGCCAGATTTTTTGCAGGTCGTCGCCCAAAAGCGGGGAGGATACGCCTTTTTCCCGCGCCAGCATCCAGTTGTAATTGCCGCGCACGGTGTTGATTTCGCCGTTGTGGGCAATGTAGCGGAAGGGATGGGCAAGGTTCCAGCGCGGGAAAGTGTTGGTGGAAAAGCGTTGATGCACGAGCGCCAGAGCGGAGATTGCGCGCGGATCGGCCAGGTCGCGGTAATAGACGCCCACCTGGGGAGCCAGCAACAGCCCCTTATAGGTCACGGTACGCGCCGAGAAGGAAGATACGTAATACGCATGTCCATGCTTCAACCCCAGGGCGCGAATGGCGTTGGCCGAGCGGCGGCGCACGATGTAGAGCTTGCGTTCCAGTGTCTCCGTGACCATCACGGATGAGCCGCGCCCCACGAACAACTGGCGGATGACCGGCTCGCTTGCCTTGACCGCCGGGGACATGGGCATCTCACGGTCAATGGGCACGTCCCGCCAGCCCAGGATAATCTGGCCTTCGTCAAGAATGGCGCGTTCGAGTTCTTCTTCGCAGGCAAGCCGCGTGGCAGGCTCCTGCGGCAAAAAGACCATGGCGACGCCGTATTCGCCCGGCGGCGGAAGGGTCACGCCCTGAAGCGCCATGTCTTCGCGGTAGAGCGTATCGGGAATCTGAATCAGGATGCCCGCGCCATCGCCTTGCAGGGGATCGGCGCCGACTGCGCCCCGGTGATCCAGATTGTTCAGGATTTCCAGCCCTTGCCGGATGATGTCGTGGGATTTCCTGCCCTTGATGTGGACAATGAAGCCAACGCCGCAGGCGTCATGCTCGTGGGCGGGGTCGTACAATCCCTGTTCCTGGGGAAATTCCATCGTTGCATCCTCGAAACGACATGGTGACAGGTGGCTATCCAGGCGTGCCGCGTGTGCACAAAAAACTGGGCGCACGGTAAGCCCTGGTCATGCAGACCGGCAGAGCCGCCCCGCTCAAACAGGGCAGAAAGCCCGCCTGGATAAAGACGCTTAATATACCTGCATTGCCGCTGGCTTTCAAGAATTTTTTTGCACTGCGTCAATTTATGACGCTAAGCTATCAGGCGCATGATGTGGGAGCGCTTTGCCGCATACAGGAAGGGTTGCGGCGATGTCAGGCCGGTTTGGTCATGACCGGGAAGTCATGGCGTTCAAAAATATCTATGCAAACACGTTACGAATCCTGTATAAGGGACAGGATTTTGCGGTCAGGACGATTGCCAAAATCGCTTCTGTCAGGTTGGGGTTCGCAAGCCTCCCCTGATCTACGCGCCGACCGGAATCCTTCCGCGCGGCGCATGATAATTCAACGAGGAGAGTTTTTCATGAACAAATCATTGATTTTTGCCGTCCTTGGCGCGTTTGCGTTTACAAATGCCTTAGCTGAAGAACAACATGCGGGAAAAGAAGCGGGCAGTCCGCATTGGAGCTATGAAGGACAAACGGGACCCACGCATTGGGGGGCGTTGCAGACGGAATTTTCGGCCTGCGGCATCGGCAGGGAACAATCGCCGATTGACATCCGCGATGTCAAGAAACAGAAACCGTTGCCCGCAATCGGTTTTGGCTATACGAGCAGCGCAGCCGAGATTGTGAATAACGGGCATACCGTTCAGGTCAATTTGCTGTCTGGCGGCACGGTGAAACTGGCTTCCGGCGATTATCAACTGAAGCAGTTCCATTTCCATTCCCCAAGCGAGGAAAAGATAAACGGCAAGGATTATCCCCTGGTCGCGCACTTCGTGCACAGTACGGATGACGGAAAACTGGCTGTCGTTGCCGTGCTTTTCGTAGAGGGCAAGGATAACCCCGCGCTGGACAAGATTTTCGACGCAATGCCTGCCAAGGCGGGTGAAAAAGCCAATCTTGCTGCGGATTTCAATCCAGCCGATTTGCTGCCGGGCAACAAGGCTTATTATTCCTTCATTGGCTCCCTGACAACCCCGCCATGTAGCGAAGGCGTGCAATGGCAGGTGCTGAAATCATCTGTCGAGCTTTCCGCCAGACAGCTCAAGAAGTTCAGAGAGCTTTACTGGAATAATGCGCGTCCGGTACAGCCCTTGAATGGCCGTGAAATCAGGGAAGGGTAAGATACCGACTCTGCCTGGAATGCGCTCATTCTTCGCCCCTTCCCTTCTCCCGTTTGCGGGAGAAGGGAACCGGCAAGGTTGTTGACCGGAAAACGCCATGAAAACGGAGATTTTTATCCATGAACAAACTTTTTTCTACTCTGCTGCGTTTTGTGTTGGCTCTTTGTGTAAGGATGTACAAAAATGGAAGGATATGACCTTACTATCAGAATTGCCGGAAATACGGCGACTCCCTCATTGGCAGCGATAAGAGCAAAAGGATACTCTGTTCATTCCTCGGCTACGGCAATAAATGGGGATATTGGTCATTGTATTTATCAATACGATGCAACCCAAAATGGCCGTTTTTTTAGCGCAACAACCCCGGAGGAGCTTCTTGGACTGATCGCGATGTGGGAAGTCCGGGGGGATGATTGGCACGCAAAGGCCGAGGATTCTGCTTTTGAAGAAGAACTGGATCGTAAGATGATTGTTTACGATCAAGACGGGAACATAATGATGTAGGAAAACGCCATGAAAGCAAGTACCTTGAAGCGCGTTTTGGTAATACTGTCCATCGTGGCAGGGATTGTGCTCGCCTTGCATGTGCTATTCTATTTTTGGATACAATCCCTTTCATACCATTGGGATGAAAGCGGTTTTGTTGGGAAAAAATTGGATACGATTGAGCCATTTTTGGATGGGGAAAAAATTGATTTCTGCGTAAAGGGATTTATCGAGCATGTGGTTAAAAAACATGATCTGATATATGCCATAGAATTAGGAGGGTACGATTGTTATGATGACCCTAAAATTATCAAGCGCGTATCAAACAAAATCATGTTCCAGCCAGATTATCTCGGTGAAATTAGATTTTTTTCAAAAAAAAGATTCTCAGGACATGGTAGGGATGGTGAAGAAATCATGATGCGAATTCTGTGGTGTCGGCTAGAAATTTTCACCCCTGTAGGAGCATCATTCAAGGAGCAGGAATGGAAAAAGTATTGCTGGTAAACTGGATCAAAGGCAATCCATGCGCCATAAATCAGGCAATGAGCAGCGCCGCTACGCCGAGCGCGGCAAAAAGAAGCGCCGCCAGGGTGCGAAACAGTTTTACAGGTAATTTCTCGCCCAGATGCTCGCCCACGAATACCGCCGGCACGTCTGCAATGAGCATCCCCAAAGTCGTACCCGCTACCACCAGCAACGGCGCGTTGTATTGCGCCACAAGCGCCACCGTGGCAATCTGCGTTTTATCGCCCATTTCGGCCAGAAAGAAACTGACGAAAGTCGTCATGAACACGCCCTGACGGGTTATCGCGCCCGTCTCTTTTCCGTCGAGACGATC
>JAISSL010000259.1 GCA_031273145.1 Zoogloeaceae bacterium
GAAAGGATCAACCCCCCAACGGCTGCGTGTTTGTGCCCGGTCCTCCGACCAATGACGTGGGTGAAGGGGAAGCCTCCCAGGTCTACTGTCCGGGTCGCGCCGGTCGCCAGTCCTGGCGACAACTGCGGTAGCCCTGCGGATACAGCAATGGTTTAAAAAACATTGCCGTCTGCAAGACAAACAGCCCGTCCAGTGACGGGCTGTTTTGTATTTGAAGCAGGGCGCGGAATTTGCGGGGAATGGGGCAGAAAAATTCATCAAGAATTGTTAACTTGCGAAAATAACAGGCTTTCACGCAAATTTTCAGTACATGTCTTGAAGAATACGCCGGAATACTGCACAATACGAACTGCCTTGCCCTGAAGATTTATCGGACAGAATGCCGTCATGAAACACGATTTCACATCAGATGACATACCCGCGATCGTAGATGAACTGGAACATCTGATCACGCGCGAAATTGCCCTCTCGGTACGCAACAAAAACCTGCCGCGCGTACTCGACCTGCATTGCGGGGACGGCGCTTTTGCGGCAGACCTGGTTGAACAGGGCGCGCAAGTCCTGGCCGCCGATGCCGCGAGCTTTCAGGAGGCCGTGCTGGCTCAGCCTCTCTCGCCCAATGCGCGCAAGGCGCTCAAGTTTGTTCCTTTGAGTCACGACGGAGATTTTCCGCCGGAAGGGGAAATGTTCGATCTCGTCTTCTGTCACCACGGCATCTACCGCCTGCCCTACCCCGAAGCGCGGCGCGTCTTGAGCCGCATCATCCGGCAACACCTCACCATCGGCGGCAAACTCTACATTTCCGCTTACGGCCTTCACTCCGATCTGGGCGAAGGCTACGCCGACGCGGACAAACCCATCGAAGAGCGTTTCTGCCCACTCACGCCTGCTCACGCAAAAAGCTACAACCTGAAAGGCTCCGTCTGCCTCTATACCGAGCGCAATCTGGTGAATCTCCTTTTTGAAGCAGGCGGCAGTGTACTCCGCAGTTTTACGACCACCCACGGCACGGTCAAGGCTGTCGCGGTTCGGGTTTAAATTGCCCCCAGAACACAGGCTTACCGGGCTGCCGCCCATTCATGATACGAAATGTCGCATTCTGATTCTGGGCAGTTTTCCTTCCCCGGCTTCTCTGGCGGCAGAGCAGTATTACGGACATCCCAAGAACCAGTTTTGGCCGCTTCTGGCCGCCATCATGCAGGAACCCTTGCCAGAACTCGATTACGCAGAACGTATCGAGCGGGTACGCGCCCATCGAATCGGCATATGGGATGTTTATAGAAGCTGTGTTCGCCCCGGCGCGCTGGATGCCGATATTCGCGCCGGAACCGCCAACGATTTTCCCGCCCTGTTCCCGCATATGCCGCATCTGGAACGCCTCTGTTTCAATGGGCAGACGGCGGGAAAATTCGCGCCCCGCCTTTTCGACCTTGCCGCCTCCATCCTGCCAAAGCCGCCGGAAATTCACATTCTTCCTTCTTCCAGTCCCGCCTATACCCTGGCTTTCGGGCGCAAACTCGAAGTCTGGCAGAGAGCCATGACCTTTCCCGCTTCTGTCAAAACCGTGTAAAAACCAATTCGTCATTAGGCTTGCGGGCAGCCTTGCGGTAAACTATCCGCCTTCACCATGAAAGGCCGCACGATGCGTACTGAAATTCTCCACTGGCCTCACGGCGTTTATGCCGTTGATTCGGGCTATGTCCGCCCCGGCCTTGCCGCCGTCCATTTCATCGTCGAAAAGGGGCGGGTCGCAATCATTGATACCGCTCACAATGCCGCCCTGCCGCGCTTTATGGAGGCGTTGAAGGACATGAACTTAACGCCGGAAGCGGTGGATTACGTTTTTCTCACTCATGTCCATCTTGACCATGCGGGCGGCGCGGGCGCGTATATGGCGGAATTGCCCCTCGCAAAACTGGTCGTGCATCCGCGCGGCGCAAGGCACATGATTGATCCGACCCAGCTTTTTGCCGGAACCGCCGCCGTCTATGGCGAAGAGACTGCCCGCGAACTCTACGGCGAGCTTGTGCCTGTTCCTGCGGAACGGGTCATCGAAGCCACCGATAAGGAATTTTTCTCGCTGGCCAACCGTCCCCTGCAATGTATACACACGCCGGGTCATGCCAAACATCATATGTGCGTCTGGGATGCTCAGGCGCGGGTCTGCTTTACGGGAGATACGTTCGGGATTGCCTACCGTGAATTGATTACGGGCAAAAAACCTTTTCTCATCCCCGCGACCACGCCCACCCAGTTCGAGCCGGAAGCGTTGAAGGCTTCCGTCAAGCGGGTACTTTTATTGAGGCCGAAAGCCGTATATCTCACCCACTTCAGCCGCCTGGACAATGTGGAACAGCACGGGCAGGAATTGCTCGCCCGGATTGACGATTTCGTCCGGCTGGCAGAGGAAGCGCCCGGAACGGGAATCGAGCGCAAGAATGCCATCCGCGCCGCCATTGAGCGTTACCTGCTGGATGAAGTCAACAACCGGAACCGGGACCAGCTCAATCACATTCTGGATGTGGATATGGATTTGAACGCGCAAGGATTGGCCTGGTGGCTTGAGCATCGTTAGGCGTCTTGCACAGGCTGCGCCTGAGGTTTTGCCTCCTCACGATCAGTATGACAACCGGACAGATTGAAAACCGGTAACGCGCTTGCGTCTACTTGTTGCGTAATCACGCACTATCGGCTATCATGCGCGACTTCTGATGAACAGAAAGCGGGGAACGGCTCACTACCCCGTGGGGATGCCAGAACTTTCTGGCAGAAAGATTTTTGGAGTGGTAGTTCAGTTGGTTAGAATACCGGCCTGTCACGCCGGGGGTCGCGGGTTCGAGTCCCGTCCACTCCGCCAGCATTCAAATTTGTTACATGTCAAATCATGTGTTGCGCGCCTGCAAGGCGCGAGACGCCAAAAAACTGGCGTAATCCATTGAAAGAATGGGGCGACATACCGGGATCGAACCGGTGACAACTGGAGCCACAATCCAGTGCTCTACCAACTGAGCTAATGCCGCCATTATAGGTTTGGCGCGCCCGGCGAGACTCGAACTCACAACCTACGGCTTAGAAGGCCG
>JAISSL010000029.1 GCA_031273145.1 Zoogloeaceae bacterium
TATAATATCATGACGAGTAAATCTTCTGGTTCTGATTTCAGTTGGGAAAATTTTCTGAAAAAAGAATTACCCGCGAAAAATATGAAATTTGAAAGTCGTGATTTTGCTGTAATTTATACATACAAAAAGCCACAACACCTGCATATTGAAATTCTATTGGAATGTGGGGGAGCCGATATAGAAATCATCGAAAATGAAGATGAAACTCGATCTATAACATCTCATTATGATTGTTAATCACAGGAAAAAGGGAAGAGATTTGTACCACTTCGTCATTCTGCGTCTTGCTTCGCGGCGTCGCAGAATCCACTATGCGGGACGTTGGAAGCTGGATTCCCGTCTACTCGGAAATGATTGAGGGGAGATGCAAAGGCAGGACGCGGGCGGCAGGTCTTGCAGACGGCATCCGCTGCCTCTACGGACAATCCAGAAATTCCACGCAATGAAAAAACAATTGCCGTCCGCAAGGACACGCAACCTGCGTCCCGGCAAAAGCGCCGCTCTCCCGCTTACATGTGCCGATGCGCGTGCGCTATAGGCTGCGCCGTACCAGATACATCCTCTATCTTCAGCAGGCTTTCCTGCCAGTCTGCGTGCTTTTCCAGCCCAAGCAGATTGGCAATGGTGGCGGCAAGGTTGGCAAGTCCCGCGTGTTTTACGCGCTTTAACCCAAGATTCGGATAGCGCGAGCCGCCATCCAGAATCAGCGGCACGGGATTCAGGGTATGCGCGGTTTTGGCTTTTGGCTCGCCTTTTGGATTCAGCAGGGGCTGTCCGGTTTTCCGGTCAAGTTCGTACATTTCATCCGCATTGCCGTGGTCGGCGGTAATGAGGGCGACGCCCTGCATCTGATGGACGGCCGGCAAAACGCGGGAAAGCGCCAGGTCGACCGATTCAATCGCCAGCCGCGCCGCCTCAAAATTGCCGGTATGGCCTACCATGTCGCCATTGGCGAAGTTGCAGCGCAAAAAGCGATATTCCCAGCTTTGCAGGGATCGAATCATCGCATCGGCAATTTCGGCGGCCTTCATCTCCGGTCGCTGCTCGAAGGGAACCGAATCACTGGGAATTTCCAACCAGGTCTCGCCAGTGAATTTGCCGGAACGGTTGCCGTTCCAGAAGTAGGTGACATGCCCGAATTTCTGCGTTTCCGAACAGGCAAACTGCGCGATGTTGGAACGGGAAAGCCATTCGCCCAAAGTGTTACAGATGGCGGGCGGCGGCACCAGAAAACGGCGAGGAATGGCCAGATCGCCATCGTATTGCAACATTCCCGCGTAGATAATTTCCGGGATGCGCTGCCGGGAGAAGGGAACCTCGCGCCCCTCAAAGGCGCAACTGATTTCAATGGCGCGGTCACCGCGAAAATTGAAGAACACGACGGCATCGCCATCCTGAATGCGTCCGATCGGCTCGCCCTGCTCGCCAATCACGAACGGCGGAAGATTCTGGTCAGTAATGCCGGGATGCCGGTCGCGCATGGTTTGCACCGCTTCGGCGGCATTCCTGAACTGTTCGCCTTCGCCCAGCACATGCGTCTTCCAGCCAAGCTCGACCATCTTCCAGTCCGCTTCGTAGCGATCCATCGTGATAACCTGCCGTCCGCCGCCGGAAGCAATGCGCGCGTCGAAATTGGCATCGTTCAATTCCGCCAGAAAACGCTCGAAAGGCAGGAGATAATCCAGGGCGCTGGTCTCCGCAACATCGCGCCCATCAAGCAGAATATGAAGCCGCGCCCTCTTGACGCCTTCCCGCTTGGCCTGTCGCAACATGGCCTGCAAATGGTCAATGTGGCTGTGCACGTTGCCGTCGGAAAAAAGGCCGATGCAGTGCAGGGTGGCGCAATCCCCGCTTGCCTGCTGGATGATGTCCCGCCAGCCCTGCCCCTGCCAGAGCGTGCCGGAAGCAATCGCCTCCGCCACCAGCAAAGCGCCCTGGGCATAGATTTGTCCCGCGCCCAGAGCGTTGTGCCCGACTTCGGAATTGCCCATGTCGTCATCGGAAGGCATCCCGACCGCCTTGCCGTGCGCGGCAAGCAGGGTATGCGGACAGTTTGTGAAAAGATTGTCGAGCGTCGGTTTGCGCGCGGCGGCAATGGCATTGCCCGCATGGTTGGGCGAAATGCCGTAGCCATCCATGACGATCAGCACGACCGGGCCGGAAATACCGGAAAACTCGGAGAATTTCGACAACATTTTTAACACCCTTTTGTAAATCGAATCAAATGACATCGAATTGAACACGGAAAAGAAGTATCCTTGTCGAATGGTCAGGCGTCAATGAAAAATCTTTGGCGCAATTTCAGGATACGCGCAACCAGACAGATCGGACAACCCATGAATGCAGAAGATACGGAAAAATCGGAAAAAGCGGCGACACGCTCAATCAACATAGGCTTGCAGGGCGGCGGCGCGCACGGCGCGTATAGCTGGGGCGTGCTGGATCGCCTGCTGGAAGACGAGCGGTATACGTTCGACGGCATCAGCGGCACCAGCGCCGGCGCAATGAATGCCGTGGTGTTGGCGGACGGCCTGCTGAAAGGCGGACGCGAAGGGGCGCGGCAGGCGCTGGCGGAATTCTGGCGCGGCATTGCCGATAGCGTGCCGCTTCATCTTTCCGTTTCCGTCCCGTCGTTTACCGGCGAAGAAAAGCTCGCGCTCCTGCCGACCACCAAGATGATGCTGAACTGGGCGCAGTATTTTTCGCCCTACCAGTTGAATCCCCTCAACTTCAATCCGTTGAAGAAGCTCCTGAAGGCGCGGATTGATTTCATGGGCTTGCGTATGTATAGCCCAGTGCGCCTGTTTCTCGCCGCCACGAACGCGAATACGGGCAAGCTCCGCCTGTTCCGCACCCAGGAAGTCAGCGAGAACGCGGTGCTGGCATCCGCCTGTCTGCCGATGATGCACCAGACCATCGAAATTGACGGCGAACCCTACTGGGATGGCGGCTATGCCGCGAATCCGCCGGTTTTCCCGCTCTTCTACGAATGCCAGTCGCGGGACATCCTGTTGGTGCTGCTTGCGCCGCCGGCCTATGGCGGCGCGCCGAAAAAGGTAGAGGACATCCGCAACCGCGCCATGGAACTGGCGTTCAATACCAGTCTGCTGCGCGAGATGCTGCTGTTTGCCAATATCGTGGCGTACAGCGAGGCGCGCGATCAGGAAATCGGCGAAAAGAAAAGCTGGCCGAGCAGCCTTCAGCGCGTTTTGGGGCGCGCCCTGCGCGAGCCGACGGATTTGGAGCGTTACACGCGGGAGACCCGCTTTCATCTGCTGGAATCGGATGATTTGCTGCACCGTTTCGGCAGCGCGACCAAGGTGGCCGCCGACTGGCCTTTCTTGAAGAAGCTGCACGATATTGGCTATCAGGCGGCTTCTGAATGGCTGGAAGAACACGGGGAACAGATCGGCAAGGAAAGTTCCTTCGATTTGATCGGACGCTTCGGGGTTTGAGGCTGTCTTGCAGACGCAGGCTGCGCCTGGGCAATGTTTTTGCCGCCTGCAAGACTCGTCCGCAAGACTACAACTGCGGATTCAGTTTCTCCCGATGCGTTTGCAGCTTGTTTAAGGCGTTCAGGTATGCCTTGGCTGAGGCAATTACAATGTCGGTATCCGCGCCCTGTCCGTTTACCACCCGATCCTCTCTTGCCAGACGAACCGTTACTTCCCCTTGCGCGTCCGTGCCAGTCGTTATCGCATTGACCGAATACAAAAGCAGTTTCGCGCCGCTTTGCGCGATCTGCTCAATCGCCCGAAACGCGGCATCCACCGGGCCGGAACCATCCGCCTCGCCCGTCCGCTCTTCGCCTTCCACGCTCAAAATTATCCGCGCATGAGGCACTTCGCCCGTCTCGGAAGCAACCCGCGAATAATTGAGCCGATAGCATTCCTGTTCAGGCACTGCCTCCGAACACACCAGCGATTGCAGGTCTTCGTCAAAAATCTCGTGTTTTTTATCGGCGAGTTCCTTGAAGCGGGCAAACGCGCCATT
Organism: Zoogloeaceae bacterium; assembly: GCA_031273145.1. Lineage (GTDB taxonomy): Bacteria > Pseudomonadota > Gammaproteobacteria > Burkholderiales > Rhodocyclaceae > Azovibrio. Next base: position 3,994 of record JAISSL010000029.1, read on the forward strand.
CAACGCTTCTTCGCTCTCCAGCACGATGCCAAGCTCGGAGAGCCGCTTTTTGAAGGCATTGCGCCCGGAATGTTTGCCCAGCACGAGCTTGTTTTCTTTCCAGCCCACATCTTCCGCCCGCATGATTTCGTAGGTTTCCCGATGTTTCAAAACGCCATCCTGATGAATCCCGGCTTCGTGCGCGAAAGCGTTTGCGCCGACAATCGCCTTGTTGGGCTGCACCGGATAGCCGGTAATCTGGGAGACCAGGCGGGAAGCCGGCACAATCTGGGTCGTATCCAGGGCAATCCCCACCGGAAAAATATCCGGGCGGGTACGAACCGCCATGACGATTTCTTCCAGCGCCGCATTGCCCGCCCGTTCGCCCAAGCCGTTGATCGTACATTCCACCTGTCGCGCCCCGGCTTCAATCGCCGCCAGCGAATTGGCAACCGCCAGGCCAAGGTCGTTATGGCAATGCACCGACCAGATGACCTTATCGGCATTGGGAACCCGCGCAAGCAACTGGGCAAGCGTATGGGAGAACTGGCGGGGCAGATTGTAGCCTACCGTATCCGGCACGTTGATCGTCGTCGCGCCCGCCTTGATGACCGCCTCGAAAACCCGGCAGAGAAAATCAAGGTCAGAGCGTCCCGCGTCTTCGGCGGAAAATTCCACGTCGTCCGTATGCTGCCGCGCCCAGCCGATCGCCTTGACCGCCTGTTCGAGCACCTCATCCGGCGTCATCCGCAGCTTTTTCTCCATGTGAATGGGACTGGTGGCAATGAACGTATGAATACGCTTTCGCGCCGCAGGAAGAACCGCTTCCCCGGCGCGTAAGATGTCGCTTTCATTGGCGCGCGCCAGAGAACAGATCGTGGATTCCCGGATATTTTCCGCAATCGCGCGAATGGCCTCAAAGTCGCCTGCCGAAGCGGCGGCAAATCCGGCTTCAATCACGTCGACCCGCATTTTTTCCAGTTGCCGCGCAATCCTCAGCTTTTCCTCCCGCGTCATGGAAGCGCCGGGGCTTTGCTCGCCATCGCGCAGGGTCGTATCGAACACTATCAGGGAAGGTTTCATCAAAAAACTCCTGCAAAAAAATCAGAACGTCAGCGGATGCCGGGACAAACCTCGCGCAATCCGCCATTTCCAACCGGACGGAACCTCAGCCGCCAACGCGCGCACAGAGGCTTCATCCGGGCATTCGGCAAATACGGTAGCGCCGGAACCGCTCATGCGGCCTTTATCTTCGCCTACCCGCAGTCGAAGCCAGGCCAGATATTCGGCAATGGCAGGATACAGGGCTGTCGCAACGGGTTCAAGGTCATTTCTACCCGATTTCCAGTTCATTGCCTGTATTGGTGGGGTGTTGCGGCAAAGTTCGGGGGCGCGAAAAACCGCCGCCGTATCCGCTTCGACCGGGGGAAACAGCAACAGATACCAGGCGGGCGGCAAGGCAACCGGCGTCAACTGTTCGCCCACGCCTTCTGCAAACGCATTTTCTCCCAAGATGAACACCGGCACATCCGCGCCCAGGGAGAGACCTAACGCCTGCAATTCCTGGCAGGAGAGGCCGGTCTGCCAGAGATGGTTCAGCGCCATCAGGGTCGTGGCGGCATCCGAACTCCCGCCGCCCAGTCCGCCGCCGGTGGGCAACTGTTTTTCCAGCCAGATGGAAATGCCCCCTTGAGCGCCGGTTTTTTCCTGCAACAACCGCGCCGCGCGTAGCGCCAGATTTTTTTCCGCAGGCACGTTGGGCAGCGGCGTTTCCAGCACAATTGCGCCATCTTCACGCGGGGAAAAAATAAGGGTATCGGCAAAGTTAATGAAACGAAACAGGGTTTGCAAAAGATGATAGCCATCCGGGCGACGGCCTGTCACATGCAGAAAAAGATTGAGTTTTGCGGGCGCGGGAAGCGGCTCGCCCCAGGCAGGCATCTTAAGCCTCATGGCATTTCCCAACTCTTGATGACCAGTTTCAGCCGGAATTGCTCAAGGCTCGCCTCTAGCTGGCTTGGCAGGCGGTTAGCTTCTTCGGCGTAACGATAGACCAGCAGCCAGCCGGATTTCCGCGCGCGCCAGGGACGTTCCGCCGCGTCATATTCGACAATCGCGTCCTGACCGGGACGCGCCCGTACCCAATCCACCAACTCGGCAAGCGGCAGAGGAAAACCGATTCGCGCTTCCAGCGCCTGCGGGCTATCCTCAACGAATTCCTGCTTGCCGTCAAAGAGCGTAAAACGACCATCGGGCTGGCGGGTCAGGCGGGCGATGCCCCGTCCAAACGGGTCCGCAAACAGCCATTCATCCCGATCCGCCTGATGCCGCCAGGAAAGCCGCCCGGATACCTGTTTGGGCGCTTCCATTTTTTCTCCCGGATAGGTCAGGCTAAAACGCGCTTCCAGGGCAAAGGCTTCTCCTGCCACTGTTTCAGCATCCATTGCCGGGGAAGAGGCGCTGAGGGACATCGTAGATAGGCTACAAGCAGAAAGGAAAACCGCCAGCAACAAACACGAAAAATGACCGGAAAACTTCATGGCGCAAAGCGTTGCAATGTTTCTTTCAACACCACATGG
>JAISSL010000077.1 GCA_031273145.1 Zoogloeaceae bacterium
GATTGCATTGACCGCTGCGTTCGGTGTTTTCCATCTGGCGCAGGAGCGCGTTCATTTCCGGGATCGTGAGGGGACGATTGGCGCGAACCGCGCCGTGGCAGGCCATCGTCGCCAGAATCTCGTTACGCGCAGCCTTTATCAGGGACGATGTGCCGTGGGCTTCCAGTTCAGCCAGAAGCGCATGCGCCAGCGGAATCAGATCGCCGTTCTTGACAAGGGCGGGAACCGCGCGAAGCACCAGTTCTTCCGGGCCGCTCCGGCTCATGGAAAAGCCCAGTTTGGCGAGGATTTTTTCATGCGCCAAAGCTGTTGCAATTTCTGTCTCGCTGGCGCGAAATACGGCAGGCACCAAAAGCGCCTGCATGGACATGGCGCGTTTATCAAGAGCGTTTTTCAGGGTTTCGTAAAGAATGCGCTCGTGCGCGGCGTGCATGTCGACCAGCACCAGCCCCGTCGCGTTCTGCGCGAGAATATAAATGCCATGCAACTGCGCCACGGCATAACCTAAGGGATGCGGATTGGGCGCGTTCATTTCCGTCGCTTCGCCCTCTACGGATGCGCTCTGTCCGTCCGGCGCAAAGTTCAGCGCGCCCTGGGCAAACTCAAGGTAGGCATGGGTTGCGGTATCGCGTATCGCGTATTTTGCCTGTTCCGGCTGCGAATAGCTTCCCCGGAAAGGCGGACTGGCAGGGGAAACAACCGGGGACGCGCCGGGCAGGGTCACGCCTTCCGCGTGCGCCTGTGCATCCGTCGGCAGGGGCGAGGCCAGCACCCGCTCAAGAGCGCGAAAGACAAAATGATGCACGGCGCTCGATTCCCGAAAGCGCACTTCCGTCTTGGCGGGATGCACATTGACATCTACGGTGGTCGGGTCAATGCCAAGGAAGAGGCAGAGCGTAGGCTGGCGGCTGCCGTGCAGGACATCGCGGTAGGCTTCCCGGATGGCGTGGGCAAGTACCTTGTCGCGCACGAAACGGCCATTGACGAAGGTATATTGCCGATCCCGGTTAGGCGCGCTGAGCGGGGCATAGGTCGGGTCGATGACGAGGCCGGAAAGTCTGATGCTGCCGGATTCCACGGCAACCGTCCGCGCCTGACTGGTGAATTCCTCGCCCAAAATGGCGCGGATGCGTTCCGGCAGACTGGACGCCGATAATTTCAGGGTCGAGCGCCCATTGTGGAACAGGGTAAAAGCCACTTCTGGATTGGCAAGCGCAATGCGCTTCAGGGTTTCCGAACAATGGCCGAATTCGGTCGCTTCCGATTTCAGGAATTTGCGCCGCGCCGGCGTGTTGTAGTACAGCTCGCGCATTTCCACGACCGTTCCGCTCGCCAGCGCCGCCGGTTCGGGTTCGCTGCCGGGTTCATGATGGGCGATTCGCCAGGCATGGGATGCGCCCCTGGCGCGGCTGGTGAGGGAGAGTTGCGCGACGGAAGCGATGGAAGCCAGCGCCTCGCCGCGAAAGCCCATGCTGCGGATGGCCTCCAGATCGTTCAGGGTACGAATCTTGGAAGTCGCGTGCCGGGTAAAGGCCAGCGCCAGATCGTCCTTTTCGATGCCGCAACCATCGTCGCTGATGCGAATCAGGCGGACGCCGCCTTCTTCCAGACGCGCTTCGATGGCTTTCGCGCCCGCATCCAGGCTGTTTTCGAGCAGTTCTTTCAGGACGGAAGCAGGGCGCTCCACGACTTCGCCCGCCGCAATCTGGTTGATGAGCAGGTCGGGCAGCGGCGCAATGCGGGGCAGGGAAGAGGAACGGGCAGGGGAAGGCATCCCCATATTTTATCGCAGGATGAATTTCCTTTAGGGCGATGGTTCCCGGAAACAGACCTATAATCCATCATTCTTTCTTCTGGAAGACGCGAATGGAAGACCATGCCATGACCATGAAATTGAACCTTGCCTGCGCTGTCCTCTTGTAGGTCTGGCACCATTTCTCGCAGTTATTTTGCTTTGTGTGGTGGCGTACTGTTCAATCTTACCGCCAGCTGAACTCTGGAAAGTTCAAGGTTGTTCACGCACTGGAGCAAATGTTGCCCGTTGCACCCTATGACGCGGAGTGGACTGAATTGGGTGAAGGGAGGGGTAGAAGGCTATATCTTCCACTTACTCACATTGAGAATTGGACTCCAGTCTGCTTCGGCGCCTTGTATGCGCTCCTTGCTCTCACTTTCTACTACAAGGGCTAAGGTGGTATACTTTGCGTATTGTGCGTTCGGTTGGGTTTGTGTCAGTTTTTGCAAGCATCCTGATAACATGCTCAACCCCGCTCGCCTCGCACTCTGGACATCTCAAGATTGCGCCTTTGGATGCCGATTAGCATAATGTTAGGAGGAGGAAAACATGACACGTCACTGGTCAATCCCGTTTCTACTCGTTCTTGTTCTCATCGCTCTTTGGGGCTGTGCTTCAGGCTCCACCATCATCACGGGAACCGTGAGAGCGCCAATTTCCCCTGAGCAGGTAACCATTTATCTCGAAACACCAGCCGATTTCGAAGTTATCGGCCTTGTGAACGCATCAAGCGATGCAGGGTGGACTGAGCAAGGATCGCTGAACTATGCGGTTGAAGAACTAAAGAAGCAAGCCGCGCAACTTGGCGCAAATGGCGTACTCTTAGTGTCTTTTGGTGAGACAATCACAGGTTTTATTCAAGGTGTTACTGTCAAAGCAAAGATTGTTCAAGGCAAGGCGATTTTCGTTAACAGGAAGTAGACATGCTTTACGAATTTCGCCGGAAATCGTCGCTGAATTTCAGAGGTGAACATTTACCCCTTGTTCTGCCTGCTTCCGCCATATAGGGCGGCGTCAGGCAAGACCCGTGTTCAAATGTACTTTTTGCGTGGGATGAGACTCGGCGGCAGGAACCGCGCCGCCGCTAAAGAAAATGGTATTGCGTCCCGCCTGTTTTGCCAGATACATCCGCTGGTCCGCAAGTTCGATCAGATGGTTCTGGTCGGAAACCGCGTCATTCCAGACTTCCGAGATGCCAATGCTGGCGGTTATGGTCGAGCCGTCCGGCCGTTTGCACAGCCCGAAACGACAGAGGCGTTCCATGGCGGTTTTGGCCTGCTCAAGACTTGTACTGGGCATAATGATCAGGAATTCTTCCCCGCCCCAGCGCACCAGAAGATCGCTATCTCGCAGGGTTTTGGCGATGGCAATGGCGGCATGGCGCAGAATGACATCCCCGGTTTCATGCCCGAATTGGTCGTTGACCGACTTGAAATGATCCAGGTCAATGAAGGCCAGGGAAAGTGTGGTTTTTCCACGCTGCGCGATGGAAAACTGCAAGGCAAGCAGTTCTTCGCCACTGCTTCGGGTAAGACAGCCGGTCAGGGCATCCCGGACGGCCTGACGCACCAGGACGATCATGAGCGCCAACTGGCTGATTCCGGCCGTCGTGGCAATGCCGCCCAGAAGCGCCAGCAGCCAGAGGGTACTGAAGTTATTGATGAGCTGGTCGTTGTGAGGCAGCAGGATGCCGACCAATTGGGCAGACAGGACCAGAAGCGAGAGCGTCAGGCTCTCCTTGAAACTCAGGGGAAAAATGGCCAGACAGGCCATCAGGATAAAGGGCAGAAAGGTATAAGCGACCGCGACGAGGTGGGCAAAATCGCCCGTCAACTGCGAATTCGTAAACAAATATTGCGAGGCTGGATAAAAGAGGGATGGAATCAGGAACAGAAACACCAGCGCCCGATATACGCTGGTAAATCGCTCCTTGGAGCTGTAACAGAGAAAGATGGCAAGAAAGGCAAACCCGGCGGAAACCCTGAGCAGGGTCATGGGAGTCCAGATGTTGGTCGGGAAAACAAAATAATCAATGACGCTCCATGAAGGCGTCAGGATAGCGAACAGGATGGCAAGCAGACGAACGCGGCTGATGATGACGGTCGCGCGCCGGATGGTCAGCAGGTTGGGGTGCGGCGCGGCGCTGAACAGGTAGGGCGCGTCCTCAGCCTGTAGTTCGCTGAAAAATGCGGTAAAAACATGATGCCAGCGACGCGGGGCGGGGACTACGTTCGGTTCGGCAGATTGGCCGGGTTCTATTGTCATAATGGGGACATGATAGGCTGCATGGCGAAAACCGGATTCTATCCGTTTCACAAGATTTTTCCTACCCGTGGATAGGGAAATGCCCCATATGGTTACAACATTTCCAGCCGGGTTTGCAGTTCGTTCAATCTGGCGGGCGGCGGCGGGGATTCCCCCTTGCTGATCTGGTTTATCCAGGTTTCCATGTCCGCAATCCACGCGAGCGTATCGTCACGCCCAGGGGAATCGTCGAGGCAGGCCGGATCAAGCATGATGACCAGGCGGGCGAAGTGCGAAGCGGCCAACGCCAGGGCAGAGAGTTCAAGCGGCTCGGCGAGGGATTGCAGATTTCTGGCAGACTCGGCAATTATCTCCGTATCGGGCGGCAGGGCATCCATCGCTATACGCATCTGTTCGATTTCTTCCAGAGCCTCATGGGCAAAAAGTTGATCCACGGTGCGGGAGCGGGTGCCTTCATTCCTGCGTTCCAGACTGCTGACCAGTTGCGCGATTCGGTCATCCAGCGCCTCATGTTCCAGAAAATCCTTTTCCTGCAAAAGTTCCAGACAGGCAGTCAGCGCCGTGAGAAGGCGGGGCGTGGGCGGCGCGACATCCAGTTCGTCAAGGGCGGAAGCCAGTGCCTCGGCAAGATGCAGGGGCGCGGGATGCTCAAGCGGCAATGCGCCTTCAAGCAGCCGGAAAATAGCGCGCCGCAGGGATTCCCAATCGGCAGACGGTTCATTTTCCGTAGAACCGGAAGTTGCGGCCGCCGCAAAGTCGCTGCGGTGGCTTTCCCAGGCCAGGGCAAAGGCTTCCACGGCTGCATCCCAAAGGGCGCGCTGTTGCAGGGAAAAACGAGGCTCCCTGGGTTTTTCCCCCAGAAGGGGAAGCAGGTCGGTAGTCGCTTCCAGCGTGGCGGTCAGAGGGTCTTTTTTTTCAGGAACCGCAGTGGCAGGCAATTCCGCCTGCGAGGACAGCAATAACTCTGACTGAGTGGACGGCAGTTCTTCTGCCTGAGGAGGTGGTAATTCTTCTGCCTGAGTGTGTGGTAATTCTTCTGCCTGAGGCGGAGGCAGTTCTTCTGCCTGAGGCGGAGGCAATGCTTCTGCTTGCGGGGGCGGTAACTCTTCCGTCTGAGAAGGCGGAAGTTCTTCCGCCTGAGGGGACGGTAACTCTTCCGCCTGAGGGGACGGTAACTCTTCTGCCTGCGGGGATGGCAATGCTTCTGCCTGCGGGGGCGGCAGTTCTTCTACCTGAGAGGACGGCAATTCTTCTGCTTGGGGAGGCGGCAATGCTTCTGCCTGAGGAGGCGGTAGTTTTTCTACCTGAGGGGACGGCAATTCTTCTGCCTGAGAAGGCGGCGGTTCTTCTGTCTGAGGAGGCGGTAGT
>JAISSL010000107.1 GCA_031273145.1 Zoogloeaceae bacterium
TGAACGATGCCTGATTCCGCTCCAGAAATGCTGGCCTACGTTGCCCTGGGTTCCAATCTGGGCGATTCCTGCCAGATCGTGACAAACGCCATTGTCGCGCTCGACAAGCTACCGAATACGCGGCTTGGCAAGGCTTCTTCGCTGTATCGTACCGCGCCGCTGCTTCCTTACCGTCCGCAAGACTCTCTCCCCCTGCCCCTTTCCGCAACACAGCCGGACTTCATCAACGCCGTGGCCGCGCTTTATACCCGCCTTACTCCCCTCAACCTGCTGGCTGCCCTGCAAGCTGAAGAAACCGCGCAAGGCCGGGTTCGTTCCATCCCCAATGCCCCGCGCACCCTCGACCTCGATGTGCTGCTTTACGCCGACGCGCGGATGTGTACGCCTACTCTTACCCTGCCGCATCCGCGTATGCACTTACGCGCCTTTGTCCTGGTTCCGCTCTCTGAAATCGCCCCGGCTGAACTGGTCATTCCGGGGCGCGGCAGGCTTGCCGCCTGGCTTCCTGCCGTGGCCGGACAGCGGATTTCCCGTCTGTAAGGCTATTGCCTGCCGAGCAGCAAAAATTCCATCAGCGCCTTTTGCGCGTGCAGACGGTTTTCAGCTTCGTCCCAGACGACCGACTGCGGGCCGTCAATCACGCTTGCCGTGACTTCCTCGCCGCGATGTGCGGGCAGGCAGTGCATGAAAACCGCGTCCTTGTCGGCAATGGCCATCATTTCATCATCCACCCGCCAGTCGGCAAAGGCTTTCATCCTCACGGCGTTTTCCGCCTCGTAGCCCATCGAAGTCCACACGTCGGTCGTCACCAGATGCGCGCCGCGCGCCGCTTCCATCGGATCGGCAAACAGGCTGACGTGCGTGTTGCCCGCCATGAATTCCGGCTTGACTTCATAGCCCGCCGGGGAGGAGACCTGCACCCGGAAATCCAGAATCTCCGCCGCCTGCAACCAGGTATTGCACATATTGTTGGCATCCCCCACCCAGGCTACCGTCTTGCCCTGAATCGGCCCCTTCTGCTCGATGAAGGTGAAAATATCCGCCAGCACCTGACAGGGATGATAATCGTTGGTCAGCCCGTTGATGACCGGCACGCGGGAAGCGGCGGCCAGTTGCTCGACCGTGGTCTGCTCGTAGGTGCGGATCATCACGATGTCGCACATGCCGGAGATGATTTGCGCCGTATCGGTGATCGGCTCGCCGCGCCCCAGTTGCGAATCCTGGGTGTTGAGATAGATGGCCGAACCGCCCAACTGGTAGATTCCCGCCTCGAAGGAAAGGCGGGTGCGGGTGCTGGCCTTCTCGAAAATCATGACCAGGGTGCGGTCGAAGAGAACGTGGTGCGGCTCGTAGCGCTTGAATTTTTCCTTGATGAGGCGGGCGCGCTCGAACAGGTACTCGAAGTCGTCGCGGGAAAAATCCTTGAATTGAAGGTAATGTCGCAAAGTCATGATGGTTCAGTCTTTCAGAAAATTTTGAATCAGGGGGATCAGTTTTTCGGTGAGTTCATGCGCCTCTGCTTCGGAAAAAATCAGGGGCGGCAGCAGACGAATCACGGATTCGTGGGTGACGTTGATGAGCAGCCCCGCTTCCAGCGCGGCCTTGACCAATGCGCCGCAGGGACGATCCAGCTCGATGCCGATCATCAGTCCCTTGCCGCGAATTTCCACGACGCCCGCCGTGTCCGCCAAAGCCTTGCTCAATTCGCGCCTGAGCAGATCGCCTATCCGGGTCGCATGGGATAACAAGTCATGCGCTTCCATCACTTCAATCGTCGTCAAGGCCGCAACACAGGCAAGCGGGTTGCCGCCGAAGGTGGAACCGTGATTGCCGGGACCGAACAGCCCCGCCGTGCGTCCGCCCGCCAGACAGGCGCCAATGGGAACGCCGGAACCCAAGCCCTTGGCGAGCGTTACGACATCGGGCTGGATAGCGGCATGTTGATAGGCAAACCATTTGCCGGTACGTCCCATGCCGCATTGCACTTCGTCGAGCAGCAAAAGCCAACCGTGCGTATCGCACAGGGAACGCAGGCCGCGCAGATATTCGTCGCTCACGGTATGAATGCCGCCCTCGCCCTGAATGACTTCCAGCATCACCGCCACGACATTGGGGTTGTCTGCCGCGATTTGCCGCACCGCCGCGATGTCGCCGTAAGGAACCCGGATGAATCCCGGAACCAGCGGCTCGAAACCGGCCTGCGCCTTTTTATTGGCGGTCGCCGAAAGGGTTGCCAGCGAACGCCCGTGAAAGGCGTGTTCCATGACGATGATGGAGGGCAGCTCAACGTCTTTTTGCTGGTGTCCATAGAACCGCGCAAGTTTGATTGCCGCTTCGTTGGCTTCCAGCCCGGAGTTGCAGATGAACGCCTCGGAAAGCCCGGAAAGCCTTGTCAGCGTATCCGCAAGCGCCTCCTGCTGGGGAATTCGGTAGATATTGGAGACGTGCAGCAGCCGTCCGGCCTGCTGGTTCAGCGCCGCCATCAGCGCCGGATGCGCGTGCCCCAGGGTATTGACCGCAATGCCCGCCAGCGCGTCCAGGTAGGTCTTGCCTTCGGTATCGGTCAGGGTGCAGCCCTTGCCTTTGATAAAGGCAACCGGCTGGCGATTGTAAGTATTCATCAGGTGAGTCATTCTGTGCCTTGTACAGAAAAAGTCTTGCGGACGGCTATTTCAGATTGAAAAGCCTTCGGTGACGCTTTTGTCTGGAAAAAGGATTCGATTCTAATGGAAGGAAAACCGCTTGTACATGCCAGGCATGGTTTGTAACAGGGAGCAGCCCCTGACGGTTGATGGGAAGGTGGGGATATGAACCGGCCTCTATCAAACGCAGGCCGATGTTCTCTGCGCGGTTGGGCGCGGCATTAATACTCAGGGTTGTCCGTCCACATCTCCTGGTTGAAACGGACGACCCGGTTTCGCCCTGTCTGTTTGGCATTGTAGAGAGCAATATCGGCAAATTTGATGGCTTGCCAGAAGGTAGTGCTGTCTTTCGGGTAATCCGAAAGGCCGATGGAAATGGTTTTTTGCAGGACGGTTCCGCCCGCGTTGACCCGGATTTTTTCGACCGCGCTGCGAATGTTCTCCGCAACCTGATCGGCATCCGGTTCTTCCGTGTCCTGCAGGATGATGAGAAACTCTTCCCCGCCATAGCGGATGATCATGTCGGAAGAACGCACGGTCTGTTTCAGCACTTCCGAGAGCGCCTTCAGCACGGTATCGCCCGCGTCATGCCCGTAGGTGTCGTTTACCATCTTGAAGTAATCCAGGTCCAGCATCATGATGGCCAGATGGATTTGCTGGCGACGCACGTTGGCCAGCAGGGTTTCTATATATTCTTCAAGGTAGCGACGGTTGTTGAGGCCGGTCATCGGGTCGCGCAGCGAAGATTCCTTCAGGGTTTCGGTCAGGCGGCGGGCTTCCAGCACCGGCGCGGCTTCGCGCAGGTAGACGTTGATGTACGGCAGGATTTCGGAGACTCTATCCTTTTCGTCCTCCCGGACGACCAGTTGAACGATGCTGCCGACAATCCCGGACTGGATGACGGGAAAGCACAGATTGCTGTAATAGTTCCCGTCTTCCGCCGTGGTCGGGTTGAAGGCATAGCAGATATCGG
>JAISSL010000171.1 GCA_031273145.1 Zoogloeaceae bacterium
ATATTGCTTGCGCTGATGGCATCCGGGCTGGAAGGGCAACGCTTCGCCTTTCACGGCTATCTGCCCGCCAAGGCAAAGGAACGCGCCCTTGCCATCCGGGAACTGGAAAAGGAATCGGCGCGAAAACGACAAACCCAGATTTTTATCGAGACGCCCTATCGCAATCCGGCGCTGTTTGCCGATTTGCTGCGCCTTGCCGATTCCGCCACCCGCCTGTGCGTGGCGGTTCATCTCACCGCGCCGGACGAATCCATTGCGACGGCCACCATCGCGGAATGGCGCAAACGCCCCCCGCCCGATTTCAAACGTCGCCCCGCCGTATTCCTTTTATTATCTGATGGAGTATAATGCGCCAACTTTAACGCGCCGTAACCCATGTTTCGCTCATTCCATCTCCTTGCCTGTGCTCTGGCCTTGCCGCTCCTGCTGGCGTCGGACTTCGCGCTTGCCGATTCCCTGCCCAAACAGGAAATTCCGGCAACGACCACGCTCCCCCAAACCATTGATTTGACCACCCCCGCCCCCGATTTATGGGCGCGCATCCGCAACGGGTTTGCCATGCCGGATTTGGAAAACGATCTGGTTACGCGCTATCAGCGGCAATACCAGTCCTATCCCGGTTATCTGCACCGCATGGTTGAGCGCAGCAGCCCCTATCTGCATTACGTGGTCGAACAACTGGAACTGCGGGAAATGCCGCTGGAACTGGCATTTTTGCCGATGGTGGAAAGCGCCTACAACCCGTTTGCGTACTCTTCGGCGCATGCGTCCGGCCTCTGGCAATTCATCCCCGCGACCGGGCAACGCTTCGATCTGGAACAGAACTGGTGGCGCGACCAGCGCCGCGACATCGTTTCCTCTACCCGCGCCGCGCTGGATTACCTGCAATACGTCTATGAAATGCACGGGGATTGGCATCTGGCGCTCGCTTCCTACAACTGGGGCGAAGGCGCGGTAGGACAGACGATTGCCCGCAACCGCGCAAAACAGCAGCCCGCCGACTATGCCAATCTCAGGATGCCGAAGGAGACGCGCCATTACGTGCCCAAACTTCAGGCGTTGAAAAACATTCTCGGCAATCCCGAACTCTGCGCCGAACTGGGCTTGCCCAGCCTTCCGAACCGCCCCTATTTCTATACCCTGACCATTCAGACGCCGATGGATGTCGCGCTGGCGGCGCGTTTTGCGGGCATGAATCCGGCTGATTTCTTCGCGCTGAATCCGGGCTATAACCGCCCGGTCATGCCGGCGCAGAGTACGTTGGTCGTCCCGGTTGAGCGGTTTCCCACATTTGGCGAAGAACTGCGGCAGCATAATGAACCCTGGAGCGATTGGGGCGTCTATGTCCTCCAGTCCGGCGAAGACTTATCCGAGGTTGCTGCGCGCTTTGGCCTGAATCTGGCAGATTTGAAACGCATCAACAGTCTGGGCGGCGAGACGCAACCCGCCTCTGGCCTGGCGTTACTGGTGCCCTTGCGCGCGCCCGGAAAAACCGTCCCCGCCGAAGCAAAAACGCTGGATGATCCCGCGTTTTCCAGACTGGCGCGGCAGGGTATGCAACCTTTGCTTTTCGCGGCGCGAACCCATACGGTGCGAAAAGGGGATACGCTGGGGGGCATTGCGCGTCGGTATCGGGTTTCCGTCGCCAATCTGAAAAACATGAACCGGCTGAAAAGCAATTCGATTCGCGTGGGTTCGCGCATTGCCCTTCGGGTTGAACGCACGGTTGCCATGTCTGGCCAACATCCCGCCCTGTTTTCCCTGAACTCTGGCGCGGTCGCTTCCGCCCGGATGAAGGAGGCTCCGGTCATGATGGAAGAAGAGGCCGTTCCCTTGCCGGATGAAGATGATTTATCCCTGCCGCCCATTTCAGCCGATACGCCCTCGCCGGAAGAGGATACGCTGACGACGGAGGACACCGACACCATCCTGTCGCTGCGCCCGTCCTATCAGATGAGACTATGAGCGGGATTGAACCGCCGCCGCTTGCTCTTTATCTGCATTTTCCCTGGTGTGTCAAGAAGTGTCCCTATTGCGATTTCAATTCCCATCCGCTGCATGAGGCGTTGCCGGAAGCGGCCTACCTTGCGGCGTTAGAAGCTGATCTGAACGCGGCTCTTGCCCGCGACGAGAGCCTTTCGGCACGAACAATCGGCAGCATTTTCATGGGCGGCGGCACGCCCATCCTGTTTTCTCCCGAGCCCCTGCATAGCCTGCTTGATACCATTCGCGCCCGTCTGACCCTGGCGGCGGATGTGGAAATAACCCTGGAAGCCAATCCCGGCACCTTGCGAGAAGACTTGGCGGATGAAAAACTCGGCGCGTATCAAGCGGCAGGGATTAACCGGCTCTCGCTCGGCATTCAGAGTTTCGATTCTGCCTGCCTTGTCCGGTTAGGACGCATCCATAATGGAGAAGAGGCAAGGCAGGCGGTTGAACGGGCGATTGAGTATTTTCCCTCGCTCAATCTCGATTTGATGTATGGCTTGCCCGGACAGACTTTTTCCGGCGCGCTGGCAGATTTGGAGAAGGCGCTTGCGAGCGGCGCAACGCATCTTTCATGCTACCAGTTGGGAATAGAGCCGCACACGGCGTTTGCGGTTGATCCACCGTCGGATTTGCCGGATGCAGACTTATGCGCCGACATGCAGGATGCGCTTGAAGCGCGGTTCTCTGATGCCGGATTCTTGCATTACGAAATTTCCGCCTTTGCCCGCCCCGGCTTTGCCTGTCGTCACAATCTCAACTATTGGCAGTTTGGCGATTACCTAGGCTTGGGCGCGGGCGCGCACAGCAAGCTAACCGCGCCATCCGGCATATTTCGCCAGACCCGCTGGCGGCAGCCGGAAACCTATATCCAGCAAGCTCTGGCAGGCAACGCGCTGGAGACGGAAACGCCCGTTCCTGCCGCAGAACTGCCGGTTGAATTCCTGATGAATGCCCTGCGACTGGTGGAAGGCTTTGCGCCCTCGCTCATGATGGCGCGGACGGGTTGCCACCTGTCCGCCATCAGGCCGCAACTGTAACAGGCGCAGGCGGATGGCCTGCTTCTCCTTTCTTCCGAACGCATCCTCCCCACCCGCCCCGGAAGGCGATTCCTAAACCAGCTTCTCACGCGCTTCCTATCCTGAAATGAGCGTGAA
>JAISSL010000193.1 GCA_031273145.1 Zoogloeaceae bacterium
GGCGCGCATGTTTCTCTCCATGCCTGCAACCGGGCTGTTGGACATCATCGAATTGACGTTGCTCAAAAAATCATCGAAGGGTTTTGAATCGAACATGAAATTCCCCTGTTTCACAAAAATAAGTATAAGTTTAGCATTTTTTGTCAGCCAGGCCAAACAGAACCATCGCAACCACGCCATCAGCCAGAGCTTGAATGGGTACGCTTCCTGATATGTATATCGTTTATCCTGCCTGATTCTGCCTGTTCCCGCTTCTGTTGTAAAATTGTCGCTTTAGCACGCTTCGCAGGGAAAAAAACTGCCATGTTTTCCGCACAAAAAACACTCGAAAAAGCCGATCCCGAACTGTGGTCTGCCATCCAGGCTGAAAATCGCCGCCAGGAGGCGCACATTGAACTGATCGCCTCCGAAAACTACGTCTCCCGCGCAGTCATGGAGGCGCAGGGTTCGCAGCTTACCAACAAATACGCCGAGGGCTATCCCGGCAAGCGTTATTACGGCGGCTGCGAATACGTCGACATCGTCGAGCAGGTCGCCATCGAGCGCCTGAAGGCGCTTTTCGGCGCGCAGGCCGCCAACGTGCAGCCCAATTCCGGCTCGCAGGCGAATCAGGCCGTCCTGATGGCCTTTGCCGAACCGGGCGACACCATCATGGGCATGAGCCTGGCCGAAGGCGGGCATCTCACTCACGGGATGCCGCTCAACATGTCCGGCAAGTGGTTCAACGTCGTCGCCTACGGCCTCGACGCCAAGGAAGCCATTGACTACGCGGCAATGGAGGCACTGGCGCGGCAGCACAAACCGAAGATCATCATTGCGGGCGCGTCTGCCTATTCCCTGAAAATTGACTGGGCGCGTTTTGCGAAGGTGGCGAAGGAAATCGGCGCGATTTTCTGGGTCGACATGGCGCATTACGCCGGACTCATTGCCGCCGGGTTCTATCCCAACCCGATACCGCACGCCGATGTCGTGACCACCACCACCCACAAGACCCTGCGCGGTCCGCGCGGCGGCGCAATCCTGATGAAGTCCAAGCACGAAAAGGCCATCAACTCCGCCATCTTCCCCGGATTGCAGGGCGGCCCGCTGATGCACGTCATTGCGGCCAAGGCCGTGTGCTTCCGGGAAGCGAAGTCGTCCGCGTTTCGCCTCTATCAGGAACAGGTGATGCAAAACGCCCGCGTCATGGCACGGGTTCTGGGCGAAGAGCGGGGCTTGCGTATCGTCTCCGGCCAGACGGAAAGCCACGTTTTTTTGGTCGACCTGCGCGCGAAAAATATCACCGGCAAGGCCGCCGAAGCGGCTCTGGGACAGGCGCATATCACCGTCAACAAAAACGCCATTCCGAAAGACCCGCAAACTCCGTTCGTCACTTCGGGCATCCGCATCGGTTCGCCCGCAATGACCACGCGCGGCTTTACCGAGATTGAGGCGGAAAGAACCTCGCATCTGATTGCCGATGTGTTGGATGCGCCCAACAATCAGTCCGTCATCGAACGGGTACGCGGGGAAGTCGCGGAGTTGTGCGCGCGCTTTCCCGTTTACAGAAAATAGCAGGACAGGGGAAATGGCATGAAATGCCCCTTCTGCGGCGTTCTGGACAGCGCGGTCATGGATACCCGCATCAACGAAGAGGGCGATACGGTGCGCCGCCGCCGCCGTTGCACGGCCTGCAACCGGCGGTTTACCACCTATGAACAGGCGGAAGTGCAATTGCCGCAGGTCGTCAAGAAAAATGGCGGGCGCGTTCCCTACGAACGGGAGAAATTACGCGCAAGCCTGGTTCTGGCGCTCCGCAAACGTCCGATTACCACGGAAACCATCGAGCTTGCGGTCAAGGGCATTGAGGAAAAACTGCTCCTGTTGGGCGAGCGGGAAATTCCTACCCAACAGTTGGGGGAGCTGGTCATGGCGGAACTGAAACGGCTCGACAAGATTGCCTACATCCGCTTCGCTTCGGTGTATCGCAACTTTGAGGACGTAGACGCTTTTTCCAGGGTCATTCAGGAAGTTTCCCCGGACGATGAACGACTTTCCTGATTCCACCGTCTTTTCTGCCGCCGACCATGCCCATATGACGCGCGCCCTGCGTCTGGCAGAAAACGGACGGTGTACCACCACGCCCAATCCACGGGTGGGTTGTGTGATTGCGCGGGAGGGCGCAATTGTGGGCGAAGGCTGGCATCGCCGCGCAGGCGAGCCGCACGCCGAAATTCTGGCGCTGGCCGCTGCCGGGGAAGCCGCGCGGGGCGCAACGGCCTATGTCACGCTGGAGCCATGCGCTCATTTTGGTCGCACCCCGCCCTGTGCCGACGCGCTCATGGCTGCTGGACTCTCGCGCGTAGTCGCCGCAATGGAAGACCCCAATCCCAAGGTCGCCGGACGCGGCCTGGAAAAATTGCGGATGGCGGGCATTGAGGTCGACTGCGGCCTGCTTGCCGAAGAAGCGCGAGAACTCAATATCGGCTTCATTTCGCGCATGACGCGGCATCGTCCCTGGCTGCGCCTCAAGATTGCCGCGACGCTGGATGGCAAAACCGCGCTTAAAAACGGCGTTAGCCAATGGATTACTGGAACCGAAGCCCGTGCCGATGGGCATCGCTGGCGTGCCCGCGCCTGCGCGATTCTCACCGGCATCGGCACCATCAAGGCCGACGACCCGCAATTGACCGTCCGCGATTGCCCTTGCGAACGCCAGCCCTTGCGTATCCTTCTTGATTCCAGACTGGAAGTTTCTCCTTCCGCCCGGATGCTTCAGGGCGCGCCCGCGCTCATCGTGACCGCCATTGCCCGCGACGACGCCCGCGCCCGACCCTTCGTCGAATCCGGTCATCACGTCCTTTCCCTGCCCGCGCCAGATGGACGCATTGACCTACCCGCCCTGATGCGCGAACTGGCAATGCGGGAACTGAACGAAATTCATGTGGAAGCCGGCGCGACCCTCAATGGCGCATTGCTTGCCGCCGACTATGTGGATGAACTGCTGCTTTACCTTGCGCCCATGCTGGTCGGAGATGCCGCGCGCGGCATGTTTCATGTTCCGGCCTTGACCGCGCTTGATGCGGCAACACGGTTCGAGATTCGGGAATATATGAAGGTGGGAGAAGATTTGCGGATTGTCGCAAGACCAGTTCAATAGTGATACCTGCACTCTGCCACTATGAGACTATCCTTGCTCACCTGATGCGCTCAACCGACTGAAGCAGGCGTTTGGCATTTTTTGGAGAACGCAGGAGATAGGCGGTTTCTTCCATTGCCTCAAAATCATCCTGCGAAATCAACACGCAATTTCCGCCGCGTTGCCGGGTGATGAGTACCGGCACACGGTCATTGATGGTGGCATTCATCGTGGCTGAAAATTTTTGCCGCGCTTCGCTATAGCTGACGATTCGCATGGCGTGTTTCCTCATGAAAATGCGAAAGACGGGACACATTGTATCCTGCCCTGCCGGTCATGGCGTGAAATTCAGCATTGCCCAAAGCAAAGCGGCGCGAGAATCGCGCCGCTCGAACAATGGATATAGGGAGTTGCGTAACTGTGTTTTGCGCCCGGTCATCGCAGGAGCGAGAGGACATTTTGCGGCAGGGCGTTGGCTTGCGCGAGCATGGCGACTCCAGCCTGTTGCAGCACTTGCGCGCGCGCCAGCGCGGAGGTTTCTGCCGCGTAGTCGGCGTCCATGATTCTCATGCGCGATGCGGAGGTTGCCTCACGCGCGCCTGCCAGTTGGGTTAAGACGCCTTCAAACCGATTCTGAATGGCGCCCAGGGAAGCGCGGTTTTTGTTGATTGCGTCAATGGCGTCGTCGAGCGTCGACATGGCGGAAAGCGCGTTCAAGCCATCCGTGCCTGAAATGGTTCCGGTCGCCAGACTGACCGGGAAAATCTGCACCAGAATCTGCGATTCTCCGGTCGTCGTAGGCCCCACCTGAAAAACCACCCCATTCGAGAACGTGCCGTCCAAGAGTTTTTGTCCGTTGAAGTTGGTGGCGCTGATGGTTCGGTCAACTTCGCTGACCAGTTGCTGATATTCGGTATTCAGCGCCTCGCGGTTATCCGAATCCCACTGCCCGGAAGCGGCTTGTACGGCCAATTCCCGCATCCGTTGCAGGTGTGAGCCGATCACGTTCATGCCGGCCTCGGCGGTCTGCGCCAGAGAAATGCCGTCGTTGGCGTTCCGCATGGCAACGGTCATGCCACGCACCTGGGAGTGCATCTTTTCCGCTACGGCAAGGCCGGCGGCGTCGTCCTTGGAGCTGTTGACCCGAAGGCCGGAAGAGAGGCGTTGCAACGAGGTATACAGGGAACCTTGCGAGGTATCCAGATTTCGCTGCGCGTTGAGCGACGCAATATTGGTATTGATAATTTGCGGCATTTCATTCTCCTTGGGAGAAAAGGATTCAAATCGAGTTGGCGGCGAAGCCCGCCGGACAGCATCTTGCCCAAGGAAAAGCATTTTGCGTGCCAGGTGTTCGGCAAGCCGTTCCACGGCGGGAAACGGCAGAAAATATTGCGGTTGCGCCAAATAAAAAGGCCAACGCGCATACTTAAATGGGTTAGACTTCGTTTTTTTGAGCGCGGGACGCATTTTCTACTGCATGTCATGAGCAAACACACTGCGGCAACGACGGGAAGCCTGATTGACAAGGGCAGAAAGGCACTGGCAAAAAATCAGTTCAGTGAGGCGGGCGCTTTTTTTGAAGAGGCCGTGACGGAATCGCCCAGGGCGCATGAAGCCTGGTATGGGTTGGGGGAGGTGGCGCTGGCAATCGGGCAGGCAGATACGGCGGTCACGTTTCTGGAAGAGGCGGTCAAGCTCCAGCCGGAGAAAATAAAGTACCTCCTGAAGCTGGGAGAACTCTATAGCAGGATTGGGTTGGGGAAGGAGGGCATCAAGCTGATTCAGGCCGCCCGCCGCGCCAAATCCCGCGATGCCGATATTCTATGCAGCCTTGCCGGCGCGTATGTCCGGCTGGGCAACTGGCAGCAGGCCGAAAAGGTCTTGCAGGAAGTCATCCGCTTGCCCAAGCCGCTTTCTGCGCATTTTTGCCTGTTGGGGATGGCCTATCAACAACTGGGCAAACCGGATGAAGCCTTGACTGCATTTCAGCAGGCTACCGCCAAAGCGCCGCGCTATCCTGATGCCTGGCTCTCTTTGGGGCATCTTTATCTGGACAGGCATGAAAATGACAAGGTGAAAACCTGTCTGGAAAAACTGTTTCAACTGGTGCCTACCTTGTCTACAACCCTTGAGCTGGCGGGCGATTTTGAATGGGTGTGTGGCAATACCCGTGAAGCGGCAAATTTTTTCCGGCAGGCGGCAGAATCTGCCCCTGATGACCCAAGGATTCATGCCAAGCTCGCCGTCACACTGGTTTTGTGCGGAGATGCCATTGCCGCGATTGACGCGATGGAACGCGCGCATGAGTTGGGAGTATCCGAAGACTGGATTCTCGAAAAACTTGGCGCCCTGTTCGTCACCAAATACTGGACGCCCATGGCGCGCGAGAATCTGGAGATGGCGGTCGAGCGCAACCCCGACAATATCAGCGCCTGGACAACCCTGCTCATGGTTTATGTGCGGATGGGGGAGAGCGATAAAATCCGCAAGACAGCGGATACCATCCTTCTAAAAGACCCCGACAACGTCTACGGGTTGATGAGTCTGGCTACCTGGCACAACGATCAGGGGCGTCATAAGGAATCGCTGGAATGCCTGGAGCGCGCCCGTCAAAAAGATGCAAAACTTCGCATCATCTACAGCAAGATGCTGTGGACGATGTTGAGCGCCTCTTCCAGCAGTGCTTTGGATATTCTCGGCATTGCCCGCGCCATGGATGACAATCTGTTGAAGGCGTTGCGCCGCGCCAATGATTTTGCCGAACGCGACCGCAATCCAGAGCGAAAAATCAGGATTGGCTGGCTTTCATCCGACCTGCGAAATCACCCGGTTTACGCCTTTGTGCAGCCTTTTATGGGGCATTTCAATCAGGCGCAGGTGGAAAATTACATCTATTACAACTTTTCCGTGGAAGACGCTCTTTCCCAGGAGATCAAGGCCGAGGTTACGCAATGGCGCGTGGTAAACGACATTGGGGATGACGCGCTGGCTGATTTGATTGAAGGCGATGAAATTGACATCCTGATGGATTTGAATGGCTTTACCGATGGGTCTCGTACCGAGGTTGTTGCGCGCAAGCCCGCGCCGGTTCAGGTGACGTGGCTTGGCTTTCCCGGCACGAGCGGCATGTCCGCGATGGATTACATTTTCATTCCGCCCGACCCGATGCTGGAAAAGAGGGACTGGTGTTCGGAGACGCCCTGGCCGCTGCCGGATTGCTACGGGGCGCGCAGCGACATCAGTGCCGCCGTGGTTGAGCCGGGGCTGCCCTGCGAGCGGCGGCAGACGCCCTTTACCTTTGCCTGTTTCAACCATTTTCGCAAGGGGAGCGAAAAGACCATTGAAGTCTGGAGCCGCATTCTCGTGGCGCTGCCAGAGGCGCGGCTGATTCTCGTTGCCATTGGCGGCAAGGATGATGAGACGATTCGTTATTTTTCCAGCCAGTTCGAGCAATACGGCGTGAAGCCGGAACAGCTTATATTCCGGGGTTACATCGCAAGGCTGGCGTATTACGAGCAATATAACGAAGTTGATCTGGGGCTTGACCCTTTTCCTTTCAATGGCGGCACGACGGGCTACGATTCCATCTGGATGGGGGTGCCTTTTGTGACCTGGCCGGGCGAACATCTGGCTGCCCGGATGGGGAAGGCGGTACTTGAAAATGTTGGCCTCAATGAACTGGTGGCGGCAAGCGCCGATGATTACGTGAACATTGCCGTCGCCCTTGCGAATGACCGTGAACGCCTGAAAGCCTTGCGCGTTGGCTTACGCGAGCGGATGCTTGCCAGCCCGTTGCTGGATGGTCCGCGCATGGCGCGCAGTCTGGAAGAAGCTTTCCGGGGCATGTGGCGGCGTTGGTGTGATAG
The DNA here is from genome assembly GCA_031273145.1 of Zoogloeaceae bacterium. Lineage (GTDB taxonomy): Bacteria > Pseudomonadota > Gammaproteobacteria > Burkholderiales > Rhodocyclaceae > Azovibrio. Next base: position 6,985 of record JAISSL010000193.1, read on the forward strand.
CAACCACACGGGAAAACAAGATGCTTAAACCACATGCCTTGGCATCCAAATATTGCGTCGGGAACGGGGTAGAACTGGGCGCCGCTGCGTATAATCCGTTTTATCTCCCCAACTGCCCGAATATTGCGCCTTCCGATGGGGTCAATTTTCTCTATCCGCGCGATCTGGAAGATTATCAGGGTTATGTCCGCGACCAGGAGAGAGCAGCCGGAGCCGTAAGGCCAGTCGACAAAATCGGAGATTTCCGGCACATTCCTGCCGATACGGCAAGTCTGGATTATGTCATCAGTTCCCATGTCATAGAACATGAACCCAACCCCATTGCGGCTCTTCTGGAGTCGGCGCGCGTCCTGAAAGAAGGCGGCATATTTTTCTGCATGTTTCCCAAAAGGAATGCGGAAATCCAGTTCGACATCTTTCGTCCGCTTACCCTGCAAGATGAGCTGATTCTGGCCTATACGGAAGACCGGAAGGTGGATACCTTTCCGCCGCCTCTGGGATCGGACAGGTGGCGCTCGCATCATTACGTTTATTCCCTTCAGTCCATGCTGCGGCTCATCAACTGGATCAACCGGCAAAAGCTGGCGACTTTTTGCGTGGAGGCGGTGGAAGAAACGGACAGCAAGGTTGGCAACAGTCACACCGTCGTTTTGCGAAAGATGTTGCCGGAGCAGATGCTGGATGCCAATGCTACCCTGTTTGTTGAGCAACTGCTGCGGGCGGAGGAATACGAATCGGCTTTTCTGGCGGCAAAGGTTAGTTTATCCTTCGATTTTTTCCAGACCCTGATGTTGTACACTACTGCGCTGCTCGCCACGCAAATGAAGCATTTTGCCGAAGCAAGGGAATTTTACCGGCAATGTTTGATCCAAGACCCGGAATGCGAAGCGCGGCGGCGGGAATTCTTCGAGCTGTTCGGCGAATACTATGTAAACCCATTGCCCTGATTGGACAGCCAGCCATGAATCACAATGTAGCCCAAACATCTCAGAGCACCCATATCGGAACCACCCCGGCCATCGAATCGCTCCAGATTTACACGGCTTCCCAGGCAGAGGCATTTCAGCGCCAGTGGCAGCGCGAAGTGGATTACATCCGGTTTGAATGGGTTGTACTGCCGGATTCGCCGGAACAGAAACTGGCGCTTGACCTTACCTTGCGTTCGCATGATGGGCAGCACGCCTTGGCTGTTTTTGCCGTTCTGGTAAAAAATGAGGACGTCTTTTTCCCCTCTATCCTGCAGGGGTGGGATCAGGAAAATATCGCTTATCTGGCGCATGTGATTCATGAAGAAATCCAGAAAGGATTTGAAAATTATGAGGTTCGCGCCTGTCATCCGAACCCGCTTGTTCCTGAAAAAGCGACCCTTGAGCGCAGCATTCCGACGCTTGAAGGCTATCTCAATGCCATTCACCACATCAAACGCTATACGTTCATCCTGAATCTGATTCGTCCGGGCAATGTTCTGGAATGCGCCTGCGGCGCTGGATACGGCGCAGTCATTCTTTCGCACCTTGGCCAAATCACCCAGTATCACGGCGTCGACCTATTCGACGAAGCGGTTGCTATCTCACGAATTTACAATCAGGACGCGAGATTTTCCTTTAGGGCAGCTGATCTTGCGGAATCCGCAGCGGGCGCTTACCAGAACGTCATTTCGCTTGAAACCATTGAGCACGTTCCCAACCCTTACCGCTTTATCGAACTCCTGAGCGACAAAATAGCGCCAGAGGGTCAGTTATTGCTCTCCCTACCTGCGGGAGAATGGTGTGGTTCCCATAATAATCCACACCATTTTTCAAACTGGAACCGGAAACGGTTAATGACTTTTCTCGCTCAATATTTTGAGGACGTTACCGTTTTCACCCAGAAAATCGTCCTGCGCGGTTCGACGTTTGAATTGTTCGACATCGTGGATACGGTACCGGAACCGGATGTAGACAACGATGAGGATTTTGTGTGCGTTCTGCGTCGTCCCCATAAAAGGAAACGTCCCAATATCGTTCTTAGGCGAAGCATAGCATTGGGTGACGTGATCTGGATGACGCCCATTCTGCAAAGCCTGCGGCGTCTTTTTCCCAGTCATAATCTGGTGGTATGGACGATGAAAACGGAGGTTTTCCTGAACAACCCGGATGCCGATCTGGTGGTAAGTATGCAATACGAGCCTTTGCCGGACGACATTCCGATTGATCTGGATTGGGTCTATGAAAAGCGGCGTGACCTGCATATCCTCCATGCCTATGTGGAAGCCAGCGGCGTTCCGCTCATATCGGCGCAGCCTGTTCTCTATCCCACGCTCGGTGAAACCCGCGCTTCTGCCACCCGCATCCTGCATCACTTTCAACAGCGCCGGAACATCGAGCGGCTGCTTGCCGTGCACATGCCGAACAACGCGCCGAATCGTATCTGGCCGCAGGCGCATTGGCGGCAATTCATTGCGGACCTGCTGAGGCGGGATAAAAAGCTCGGCATCGTCGTATTGGGGCATGGTCGGGATTTTTCTGCGGCGGACATCGGCTTTGGCAAAAACCAGCGCGTGCTCTGCCTGGCGCGCTGGTTGTCGCTGATGCACACGGCGGCTACGCTTTCCCTGTGCGATCTTCTGGTCGCGCCGGATTCCGGGGTGCTGCACATTGCGGCCGCTGTCCGTGTGCCCTATCTGGGGCTTTTCAACATCACCAATCCGGCTACCCGCCTGCCGTTTACGACGGAAAGCCGCGCAGTGTGGGCGGATATTGAATGCCGGGGATGCCTGCACGACATCCCGGCCACGGTTCCGCCGCACTGCCCGCGCGAACAGCCCATTTGTATGGAACGCATTTTGCCCGAAGAGGTTTTGAATCTTGCCTTGAAAATGCTGGAATCGGCTCTGCCGGGGCGTTGGGAAATTCGTTGCCTGATGGCGCTGCAAGGCACCGGCGCGGTTCCTTCGAGTCGACTGCCCCCGCTTGCTCCACTGGAACAGGGCATTTGGGCATTCAATGATAATGATTACGAAAACGCGGTCGAATATCTTTCAGTGGCAATGACCGAAGAACCGGAAAACCCCTTGCCCACGGCCTATCTAGCCTTTATTTGCGCGCAACAGGGGTTTGTGCGGGAGGCGCGCGATTTTATCGAGCACGCGGTCAAACTTGCCCCGGATCGCGCTGACCTGATTGCGGCGCTGGGCGAAATGTTCCTGAAAGGCAACCACCCTGCGGCGGCTGCGGAATATCTGCGGGAAGCCCTCCACATTCAGCCGGATTTGTTTGCGGCTTACCCGGCGCTCGCGCAAAGCCTGCATCTAACCGGGCAGAGCGCGGAAGCGATTACTCTGCTGCAAACCGCATCCATGCTACCTTCTGATGCCAGGGCGAACATTCAGGAGACCCTCATGCAAATACGCGCCGAATGCGGCGATGGTGGAAAATAAAATGTACGAGCCACACGCCTTGGCATTCAAATACTGCGTCGGAAATGGCGTAGAGCTGGGCGCGGCATTGTACAATTCCAAAACTTTACAGATGAGGCATCCAGAATGACACAGCCCAACTTCCATATCGGCACCCATCCGCTCATTGAAGCCATCCAGATTTACACGACGCAACTGGCGGATGAGTTCCAGTCCATGTGGCAGCAAGGCATGGATTACCTTCGTTTTCAATGGGTGTTGTTACCCGGCGAACAGGAAAAGGTGCTGGCTGCCGATTTCATCCTCCGTTCGGCAGACGGAAAACATACCCTGACGATATTGGGCATACTGGTAAAGGAAGATGGCATCCACTTTCCGGCGCTTCTGGCAAACTGGGAACGCAACCATCTCATTTTCCTCTGCGACCGCATTCTTGAGAATACGATGGAAAGGACGGTAGAAGATTACCAGGGCTACCGATTCAATCCCGCGCCGGGCATTCCAGTTGCGGAAATAACCAATGAACGCATGATTCCAGGCTTGTGGCCTTATACCGTGGTGGTTGCCCACATCAAGCGTTACAACTTTTTATCCAGATTCATCCTGCCCGGAAAAATACTGGAATGTGCCTGTGGCGCAGGGTATGGCGCAGTGATCCTCTCAAGGCTTGACACCATGACGGAATACTACGGCGTGGATTTGTCAGAAATCACTATCGCCTATGCAAAAAGCGGCGCATGGGATAAAAGAATCGGGTTTCACGCGGTCGATCTTGCAAAGCCTACGCCCGCTCTTTACGAAAACGTCATTTCGCTGGAAACGATTGAGCATGTTCCCAATCCCTATCGGTTCATGGAACTTCTGCTGGATAAAATGACGGCGGATGGTCGGTTGTTCATCTCCATTCCCATGGAAACCGTTTGCGGTTTTCAGCACAATCCTTACCATCTTTCCAACTGGAACCACCAACGGGTTTTAACGTTTCTCGAACAGTATTTCGGGGAAATCGCCCTGTTTACCCAAAAACATCCGCCTTTGCCTGACGCAACCACGTTTGGGGTATTCGATGTTTCCGATGCGCCTCCCGATGAGAACAACGATGATTTCTTCGTTGCTATCCTGCGTCGCCCGCATAAAAATAAACGTCCCAACCTCATTTTGCGGTGGCGCGAAGCATTGGGCGACGTAACGGGCGCAATCCCCATTCTGCGCGACCTGCGGCGTATTTACGCGCGCCATAACCTGCTGGTGATTACGGAAAAGCCGGAAGCCCTTGTGCAAAACCCGGATGTTGACCTCGTATTTTGCGCGCGGTATGAGCCTTTGCCGGATGATATGTTCATTGAGCTTTCGACGGTTGCGCCCGCGCAATGGAAAATCCGTTGCCAGATGGCGCATCCCGGCACGGATACCGTTGCCCCGAACCTGCCCTGGCAAAAGCAGGGCTATCATGATGTTTTCAGGGAACATCAGGGATACGCCTGTTTTAAATGGACGCATTATCCATTTATCTACGACCAGATTTTCGCCCGTTATCTGGATGCCGGAAAACCGGTGCGGCTGCTTGAAATCGGGGTGCTGAACGGCGGTTCGCTTGAAGTCTGGAAAAAATACCTGCCGCCCGGTTCGGAAGTGCATGGTCTGGATATTGATCCGAAATGTCAGGCGCTGGAGTTCAGCGCCGGGATTCATTTTCATCTGGGCAATGCCACGGATGACGCGCTCATGAACCGCCTGTTTGCTGGTATGGAGTTCGACATCATTCTGGATGATGGTTCGCACGAGTGTACGGATGTCATTTCGACTTTTCTGAATCTGTTTGCAAAAGTGCGCCCCGGCGGGACTTATATCGTGGAAGACTTGCACACAAGCTATGTGGAAGTATGGGGCTATGGCTTGGGGCACAAGAATTCTTCCATCGAATTTTTCAAACGGTTCATTGATGTGCTGCATGGGGACTATATCCCAAGAGAAGAGTACATGCAGGCGAAGGACTTTCTGCCTTTGCTGACGCGGTTTCACTGGGAAATTGCGGGAATCTCCTTTTACGATTCCATCTGTAGCATCACCCGGTTCGCGCAGAGCAAAGCTGATTCATTCAAAATGGTTATGGGTGGCGATATTTTCAGGGTCGTGCCTGCCGAAAATTTTTCGCCTGAGATGTTAGTGAAAAATATCGGACATGCGCTCGAAACGGCGCGTTCCATGTATGCCACGGCGGGCGGCATAGAGGCAGACAAAGAGAGAGTGGCAACGGGGGAAATTCTGCCCGCGCCAAAAATCGAGGCTACCAGCCGCTATGATTACGAGATTGCCCCCGAATATTTTGGCGCGGCTCCAGCAGCGGATACGCCCCCTCCCAAAGTTTCGGTCATCCTGACCTCCTACAATCACGAGAAATTTCTGGATGAAGCCATTCAGAGCACGTTGGCGCAAACCTACGGAAATTTCGAACTGATTATCTGGGATGATGCCTCTACCGATAATTCCTGGTCCATCATCAGGCAATACAGCGACCCCAGAATCCGCGCCTTCAGGAACAAGACCAACCGTTACCTGACCTATAACGTCAATAAGGCCGTCATGGAAGTGGCGCGGGGCGAATATATTGCCATGCACCATTCGGATGATGTCTGGGAACCCGAAAAACTGGAAAAACAGGTGGCTTTTCTTGATCGGAATCCGGGCATCGCGGCCGTTTTTTCGTGGGCGAACATTATTGATCCCGATGGAAATCTCGCCAATGATACCGCTTCATACGCAATATTCAAGCAAAAAAACAAAACCCGGCATAAATGGTTGCGGCGTTTTTTCTTTCACGGCAATGCCCTGTGCGATCCCAGCGCCCTGATCCGCAGGCAATGTTGCCTCGAGTGCGGCATGTACAATCTGGCATTGTGGCAAATGCCGGATTTCGACCTGTGGGTTCGCCTGTGCTTCAAACATGAAATTCATGTGCTGCCAGAATATCTAACGAAACCCAGGTGGTCACCTCACGGCGCCAATGTGAGTTCCTTGAGTTGTCAATCAGTCGACAGGACTCATTTTGAGCATTACATGATTTTTGAGCATTATCGGCAGATTGCCAGTATCGAAGAATTTCTGAAGATATTTCCAGGCTCGAAAAAATACTGCGCCCATCCCGATGCAGATCTCGAATTTGCGTTGGCCATGACCGCAGTTGAATTTGGTTCCTGGTGTTCTCAACGTCTGTTTGGTCTGGAGTTGCTGCTCAAAATTATGGCATCGCCCGAAAGAGCCGAAAAACTCCGCGCAGTTCATCATTTTGATTTTGCGAATCTTACGGAGCTATCGGGGCAGATGCAGATTTTTGAGACGCGAGTTCAGACTTTTTCGCCGCACCAATCCGCTGCGCCGCAAAAAACGGTTCCCCGGCTTGAGCAGGGTATTGAAGCTTTCAATCGGAAAGATCATAAGGCCGCCATCGAGTGCTTTTCCGTCGCAATGGAACAGGAACCGGAAAATCCGCTGCCCTGTGCCTATCTGGCCTTCATTTGCGCGCAACAGGGGCTGGTTCAGGAGGCGCGCGATTTTATCGCGCAAGCGGAAAAAAAAGCGCCGGATCGTGCCGACCTCATTGCGGCGCTGGGTGAATGCTTTCTAAATAATAAAATGCCTGCGGAGGCGGCGGAATACTTGCGGGAGGCGGTGCATAGACAGCCGGATTTATTCGCCGCCTACCCGGCGCTCGCGCAAAGCCTGCATCTAACCGGGCAGAGCGCGGAAGCGATTGCCCTGCTGCAAGCCGTATCCAACCTTCCATCCGACATTCAGGCGAACATTCAGGAGACTCTGCGGCAAATCCGCGCCGAAAGCTCCGCATGAACGCCCTGTACGCTTTGCCCTCTCCCAGCGTTTTACAGACGGCAAGACGCGCCACGCGCGACAGAATTTTGCGTGAAAATGTTCTATAATGCAGAGACACACCAAAGGAGTACGACCATGAAACCCACACGCGCAGAAATTCAAGAAGCCGCAGATCAAGCTCTCGCAAACGTCATGCTCGAAGGCTTCGTGCCGGATGCTGAATTCATGCAGCTTCGGGATCGGCACATAAAAGGAGAAATCTCCGATGAAGAGTTTCGGGCAATCGTCATCAAGCAGGTGCTTGAAGAAGATCACCGCCTAGAAACACGGAAACAACACCTTGTTGCCGCCTGATCGTGACTTACGCCGACCCTTACATTGACCCGCGCACCGGGATTTTCTACAACAAACTCGGCATCTGCAACAACGAAGCCTTGTCCAAGGCAGAATTCATACTTTCTTACCAACGCGCCGCTCAGTTGGAAATTCACCCTGTTCCCGGCAATTTCGACATGGCGCACCTACGCGCCATTCACAAAATGCTCTTTCAAGACGTTTACCCTTGGGCGGGAGAGCTACGTACCGTAGAAATCTCAAAAGGCCAAACCCAGTTCTGCTACGTCCAAATGCTTGAATATGGTATGAACGATATTCACAAGCGCCTTGAAAAAGATAACTACCTACGCAATCTTGGCGAAATACCATTTATCGAAAAATCTGCCGATTTCTTTGGCGACGTAAATGCCCTGCACCCCTTTCGTGAAGGCAACGGACGCGCTATCAGAATTTTTATCCGCCAACTGGCGAAACAGGCCGGGTACGATCTAAACCTGAAAACATTGGCTCAAGACCCGGACGTATGGAATTACGCATCCGCCCTTACCACCTTCAGAAAAATGGACGCAATGAACTATCTTTTCGAGACGGCCATTCACACAATCCCCACGCCTGCATCGCAAAAACAATAGTTTTAATTCGTCCACGCGCAGCCTGTACCCGGCACGTTTGCCAACAAATATTTTCTTTCTGCCGTTGACAAACCAATATAATAATGGCAAGATAGAAATATGTTCCGTCTCTGGATGGCGTGCCGGATGGTATCCGCAGAGGTTACCCCATTCGGGACATCATCCACCCAAAGGGAAATTGCATGAACCCAGAACCGCAAACCATGAGCGAAAAGCGGCAATCGCTTGTCAAGCTACTGCAAAATCAGTACGCCAGCTTTTCCAATGATGAACTGGGCAAGTTGATGAGAGAGCTGCTCGCGGTTATTTCAGACAACCCTGACCTGAACGCCTTGACGCTCCGCGCATATGACGCTCTGCAAGATGAGGAATCAAGGCAAGTTTACACAACCCTGTTTTTAACCAGAATTATTGGAGTAAGCGAAATGCTGCGTTTAACAATGGTTCTCATGACGCTTGAAAACAGACTTATGGAGAAAGGGAAAGATTTAAGTAACTACGACCGTTATGACCTTGATTTCTTTTTTGACAGGCAGTATTTTTCCCTCCCGCAGATAAAATCCGCGCGCAGCGAAAATGAAATATTTATTGATTGCGGGGCGCTTGATGGTAAAACCGTAAAAGATTTTGTTGAATTTTCCGAAGGAAAATATGATAAAATTTACGCTTTCGAGCCAATTCCTGACCAATACAAAAACACGGTTCAGTCTCTAAAAAACGCTGCCATCACAAGAGTTGAAATCATCCCAAAAGGCGTATGGAGCCATGATACATCTCTTCATTTTGTGGAGGCCGGCCCGGGCAGTTGGATTGACGGCAGCGGAAAAACCCCTGTTGATGTTGTCGCCATAGATAATGTCATCCCGGAAAATGAGAAAGTCACCTTCATCAAAATGGATATTGAAGGCGCTGAACTGGAGGCGCTTAAAGGCGCTGCCAATACAATTCGCAGATGCCTGCCAAAACTTGCCATTTGCCTCTACCATAAACCGCATGATATTCTTGAAATACCCATGCAAATACTATCCATTTTCCCCGAATACAAATTCTACATAAGGCATCATTATGTCAATCAATGGGAAACGGTTTTATATGCCTTGCCACCCGCCGCAAATTCATCCAGTGATTCCCATGAATTATCAGAGACTGGGCAAAAGTCCATTATAGACCATTCTTCTGCCAGTCCCAAAGCGCATTCCGGCGCTGATTCTCCCTGCCAGAATCCCGCTTCTGACAACCTTTCCACAGGTCATGCGACATCCACGCCCAAAGTTTCAATCATTCTGACTTCGTACAATCACGAAAAATTTCTGGATGAGGCCATAGAGAGCGCGTTAGCGCAGACGTACCAGAATTTTGAGCTGATTATCTGGGATGATGCCTCCACTGACGGTTCCTGGGCGATCATAGAGCAGTACAACGACCCCAGAATCATCTCTTTCAGGAATGAGGCCCAGCGGTATGCGACCTATAATCTCAACCGGGCAATTTCCGAAGTTGCCAGAGGGGAATATATCGCCATCCACCATTCGGATGACGTATGGGAACCTGAAAAACTGGAAAAGCAGGTGGCTTTTCTCGACCAGCATCCTGAAACAGGCGCGGTTTTTTCATGGGTCAACATCATGGATGAGCGCGGGAATCTTCGCAACGATCATCCGCTTTATACCCATTTCAGGCAGGGCAACAAAACGCGCTACGAATGGTTGCGGCATTTTTTCGTCAATGGAAATGCGCTCTGTCATCCGAGCGTCCTGATCCGCAAGCAGTGCTATCTGGATTGCGGCTTATACAATCTGGCGCTGTGGAAACTCCCGGATTTCGATCTGTGGGTTCGCCTGTGTTTCAGGCATGAAATTCATGTGCTGCCCGAATATCTCGTCCGATACAGATGGGGATACGATGGGCGCAATACCAGCGCCGTCAGCCAGCAAACGGCGGGCTTGAGTGGCTTTGAGTATTTTCTGATACTGAACCACTATCGTCGCATTGCCAACGCAGAAGAATTCCTGAAGATTTTTCCTTCTTCGGGAAAATACTGCGCGCCCCCCGACGCAGACCTTGAATTTGCCCTGGCCATGACCGCGATTGAACTCAATGCCGACGAATCTTACACGAATGAAAAATATCGTCTGTTTGGGCTTTCGTTGTTGGCGCCCTTGATAGGTTCGCCCGAACGCGGCGAAAAACTCCGCGCCATTCATCATTTCGACCACATGGATTTTGCGAAGCTCGTAAAGCAATTGCGGCTGTTTGCGCCGCAAAAGTTCCTTGCCGCTTCGCAAAAACAGGCGTCTCCTCTTGAACAGGGCATTAACGCCTTCAATCAGGCCGATCACGCAACCGCCATCGAATGCCTTTCAACGGCCATGACCGAAGAGCCGGAAAACCCCTTGCCCGCCGCTTATCTGGCTTTTATTTGTGTTCAACAGGGGTTGGTCACAGAGGCGCGGGATTTTATCGCGCAAGCGTTAATACTCGCCCCGGATCGCGCCGATCTTATCGCGGCGCTGGGCGAAGTTTTGTTGAAAAACAACCGCCCTCTGGAAGCGGTAGAATATCTGCGGGAAGCCATCCACATTCAGCCGGATTTGTTCGCGGCTTATCCGGCGCTCGCGCAAAGCCTGCGCTTGACCGGGCAGAACGCGGAAGCGATTGCCCTGCTGCAAGGCGCTGCCGGCATTCCTTCCGACGCCCAGGCGGAAATTCAAACCACCCTCTCGCAAATACAGGCGGAATCCAAATGAACGAGCCTCGCAAAGCCTTCATCCCGGAACTCGCGCATCGCCTAGGGGCAAGGCCATGGCAATTGAAGCACGTTGGCGCGGCACTGGCCGCCCGCGCCGCCATTGTTCAGCGTTACGCAGAGCGTCTGAACGGGCTGGAAGGCATTGAACGTATCACGGTTCTGGTTGACACCACCTGGAACTACTCCTACTATCCCATCT
>JAISSL010000230.1 GCA_031273145.1 Zoogloeaceae bacterium
CGCGGCAGATTTGCTTGCTGCGGCAACCGTTTGTATGAGCCTTGACGAAGCCCTGGCGGATTCTACCTTGTGCGTTGCCGTTTCTGCCCGCGCCAGGGATTGGGGGCCGCCGCTTCTCACCGCCCGCGCCGCTGCCAAAGAAATCATGACCCATGCCGAAAAGGGCGGGCAGGTCGCGCTTTTGTTCGGGAATGAGACGGCAGGACTATCCAACGAAGAATTGCAACGCTGCCAGCGCATTGCCATGATTCCCGCCAATCCCGATTACAGTTCCCTCAACCTTGCCGCTGCCGTTCAGGTCATGGCCTATGAAATGCGGCTGGCGGCAGAGTTGCCGGAAGTGGCATCGTCCGTAACGCCGTTTTCGTCTCTGCCTGCGACCCAGGCCGAAAAGGAAGCCTTTTTTGAACATCTGGAACGTGTCATGTACGAGACCGGATTCATTCACCCAAAACGACCGGGACGCCTCATGCCCAAACTCCGTCGCCTGTTTGCCCGCGCCAATCTGGAAAAGGATGAAATCAACATCCTGCGCGGCTTTTTGACCAGTCTTGGTCTTGCAGACGGCGATTGAAAAACAATTGTTAATGTAATACTTTAGGTTTTAATTGTAACTTATTGTTTTTACAGATTTACAAGGTGGACACTTTGAAACAATACTTGTCATGTGCGGCAGCAGGCCGTAAGATATGAGAAAGGAGGGAAACACCATGTCGGGTACACAATCAATGGCACGCTTGGAAGCCAGAATCAGTACGGTCTTGCACACAATGCTCAAAAGAGGGGCGGAGATTCAGGGACGCAGTATGACCGATTTTGTCGTGACTGCCGTGCAGGAAGCGGCTCAACGGGCGATTCAGGATGCGGAGGCGGTACGTATGACACTCGCCGGTCAACCGCGTTTTGCAGACGCGCTTTTGTCTCCTAAGTCGCCATCGCCTGCTCTGCAAAGAGCATTTGAGAGACGCAAAAAACTGCTGCGCGGTAAAATACCGGGAGCGAGGATCACCTACATGGCGCTAACTGCCTGAACCTGTGAGGAAAGAGAAATGAACGCCAAGCCAAGCAAGCAATATATCTATATTGTTCAATCTTCAAAGGAAACAAAATTCTGTAAAATCGGCATAACGGAAAGCCTTGACCGTCGGCTGAAAGATTACAATAACATGACTGGTAAATCTCAGGATAATGTTTATGAGTATCTTTTTACCTGCGAAGTGAAAAATATGCGGCAGGTGGAAAGAGACATAAAAGCCAAATTCTCGCACCTGCGGGAAGAAAAGAACAAGGAAATTTATTTTTACAATTCCCCGTTGTTTCAGGGGTATGTTGATTTTATAAAATCCCACAAAATGTTTGTCAAAGAAGTCTATGTAAAGCCAGAAGCCAAAAAAACCGTTGTAAAAATTGTCAAAAAAACAACGCCCACGCTCCAAGATCGTGGTCTGTCCCGGAAAGATGTGATGCAAAAAGCCAAAAAGGCAAATAATGATGAATTTTATACGCGATATGAGGACATCGAGCGAGAAATATCAATGTATGATAAAAAGATTTGGAAAAACAAAGTTGTTTTCTGCAACTGCGATGATGCCGTTGGTGACGAACCGAGAAATAACAACAACACTTCTGCGTTTGCGTTATTTTTTATAAATAACTTTTTGCAATTAAAATTAAAGAAACTGATATGCACTCATTACAGCGGAGCGTTGGATTTATTCAATACTCACGTAAAAGGCTATGTATTCACAAAAGACGGATTCCAAGAAATCAAGGAGTATCCGGCGGGATACACGGGTAGTTTTGACGACCCGCTATCCGTCCGAATTCTGAATGAAGAAGCAGACATTGTTAGCACGAATCCGCCGTTTTCGCGCGCAGGGGATTATTGGAAACTGCTGATAGACAGCGGCAAGAAGTTTTTGATTGTATCCAATATTACAAATGTGAAAAATCAGCCATATATGTCCTATTTTGAGGATAAAAAGGTATGGGCGGGATATAACCGCATAGATAAGTATTTAAATCCAAAAATGGAATCCGTTGAAGCATCTGGGCATTGGTACACAAATCTACAGATAAATAACAGGCCGAAATACGGTCTCCTGAAAATTGTTCCGTTAAAGGAAATACCGAACGAATCCAAACGTTATGATGACAACAAAACATTGGTAGTGGATAATTGTTTCATTCCCAATGATTATGATAAACCCTTTGCCGTTTCTGCGCGGCCAATCCTGAACGGTATTTTAGAAAAAGGATACCAATACGCACAAAACAAAGAATATGTGCCGTATATCGAAAATCGCCGGTGCTTTGGGCGGATTTTGATAAAAAAAGTATAAATTCATGGAGAAATACGACGGATTTATTAGAAATAAATATCATTTTAGCAATCCCATATTTCAGGTTGAAAAGTATATAAATTCCTTAAAAAAACATAAATCTAAAGTGTCATTGGCGTAAAAAATATCGCAAAAAAACCATACTATATCCTGAATGAATTTACATCTTAACACACACCATAAACAACTATCGTTGTAGACAATAGAACAAAATGGTTTGCAGTCCGTAGCTTTAAAACTGCCGTCTGCAAGACCAAGACACCTAGGGCGCTCAGGATGACCTTGAGCGTCTTTCGAGTGTCGCAAAAATGCCCAGGGCAACCGCATGTATGCGCGGCGGGGAAAAATTCTTTACATGGTTCCATTATCTGATACCATATAGCCATGAACGCCACCCATCGCAAAACCCTGACCGCCATCTTCACCGACCCGGTTGCCAAAACGCTGGAATGGCGGCGCATTGAAGCATTGCTCATTTCCGTAGGTTGTCAGATGGTCGAAGGCAGCGGTTCCCGTGTGCGCTTTGAAAAGCAGGGCATCGCCGCCACCTTCCATCGTCCGCATCCGGTCAAGGAAGCAAAGCCCTATCAGGTACGCGACGTGCGGCAATTTCTGGAACACCTTGGAGTAAAACCATGAACACCATGATGCACAAAGGCTATGCGGCGCGTGTGGAATACAGCGAAGAAGATCAATGCCTCGTAGGGCACATTGCCGGAATCCGTGATGTAATCGGCTTTCACGCCGAAAGTGTTGCCGAACTGCGCGTCGCTTTTGAAGAGGCCGTTGATGACTATCTGGAAACCTGCGAGAAACTTGGACGGGAACCTAATCATCCCTATTCCGGGCAATTCCGTCTGCGTCTGTCGCCCGAACTGCACGCCCGCGCCGCAATGGTTGCGGAAACCCAGGGCAAAAGCCTGAATACCTGGGTGGCGGAAATGATTGAGCATGGCGTCGTAGCCGCCTAACTTAAACGCCAAAAATTCTCCTGAACGGGGATAATGCTACCTTTTTGTTTGACCCTTTTTCACAGGTGATTTGATGGAATCCACCCGCATTCTGCTTGAAGCCCACGAAATTCCTACGCACTGGTACAACATTGCGGCTGACCTGCCGTCGCCGCCCGCGCCGCCCTTGGCGTCGGATGGCACGCCCGCAAAACCCGAACAACTGGCGGCAATCTTCCCCCCGGCGATTATCGAACAGGAAATGAGCGCGGAACGCTGGATCGAAATTCCGCATGAAGTGCGCGAGATTTTCCGCCTGTGGCGTCCCGCGCCGCTGGTGCACGCCGTGCGGCTGGAAGAAGCCCTGGGAACGCCGGCAAAGATTTTCTTCAAGTACGAAGGCGTGTCGCCCACTGGCTCGCACAAGCCCAATTCCGCCGTGCCACAGGCGTACTACAACCGCGAAGCGGGCATCAAGCGATTGACCACGGAAACCGGGGCAGGGCAGTGGGGATCGTCCATCGCGCTGGCCGGGCAGATGTTCGGGCTGGAAGTCCGCATCTACATGGTCAAGGTGAGCTACGAGCAAAAGCCCTACCGGCGGATGATGATGCAAACCTGGGGGGCGGAAGTGTTCGCCAGTCCTTCCGACTTGACGGAGTGCGGGCGCAGGATTCTGGCTGAAACGCCGGATATGCCCGGTTCGCTTGGCATTGCCATTTCCGAAGCGGTGGAAGAGGCGGCGGGACGCGCCGATACCAACTACAGCCTGGGTTCGGTGCTGAATCACGTCATTCTGCACCAGAGCATCATCGGGCTGGAAGCGAAAAAGCAGTTCGACAAGATCGGCCTCTACCCGGACATGGTGATTGCGCCTTGCGGCGGCGGTTCCAGCTTTGGCGGCATTGCGTTTCCCTTCCTCGGCGACAAGGCGGCGGGCGACAAACGCGCGGCGAATCTTCGCGCCATTGCGGTCGAGCCGACTTCCTGCCCCAGTTTGACCAAGGGGCGCTATACCTACGATTTCGGCGACGCTTCCGGTTTTACGCCGATGATGAAGATGTACACCCTCGGCCACGATTTTGTTCCGGCGGGGATTCACGCGGGCGGATTGCGTTACCACGGCGCTTCGCAGCTCGTCTCGCAACTCTATCAGGCGGGTTTGATTGAGGCGGTCGCCGTGCCGCAACTGGCAACCTTCGATGCCGGGGTGCAATTTGCGCGTCTGGAAGGCATCATCCCCGCGCCGGAATCCTGCCACGCCATCCGCGTCGCCATTGATGAGGCATTAAAGTGCAAGCAAACCGGCGAGGAAAAAGTCATCCTCTTCAACCTCACCGGCCACGGACATTTTGACATGAGTTCGTTCGAGCGTTATTTTTCCGGGCAACTGGAAGACTACGTATACCCGGCAGATGAAGTCGAAAAATCCCTGGCGAAGCTGCCGAGGTTCGGGTAAGATTCATTGAGTCACGCGTTCCACGAGGTCAACAACATTTGGAGGTAAGCACATGGGCAGCACTTTCAAGTCAAACGATATGGAGATTTCCGAGATTCTGAAGAAAATCGACGACGGACGTATCAAGTTGCCTGAATTTCAGCGTGACTGGGTCTGGGAGGATGAGAGGATTCGTATGCTCATTGCAAGCATCTCTAATTCATACCCTGTTGGCGCACTGATGTTCCTTGAATACGGCGGTGATACGGTGCGTTTTAAGTACCGCCCATTCACAGGAGCCACCGCCGATGGCAAGCCAGAGATACTTGTGCTGGATGGTCAGCAGCGGTTGACTTCCATCTACGGAGCCATGTTCTGTGAAAATGCGCTTCCTACGAAGGACAATAAAAACAAGGAGATAAAGCGCTTTTACTATCTCGACATCGAAAAATCCCTGTCAGAAGCAACCGACAGGATTGATGCAGTACTGTCTTTGCCGGAGGACAGAATCATTCGAGAAAACTTTGGGCGGGATGTTTCTCTTGACCTCAGCGAGAGGGAGAAAGAGTTCGAGAAACACATGTTTCCCCTGAATATTGTGTACGATCCTATATCTTTTCTCGCATGGCTGGATGAATATAGGGCACACCACAAGCACGACGAAGAACTTCTTCAGCGCCTCCGCCAGTTTACTGCCGAGATTCTGACACCTATCCTGAGCTACAAAGTACCGGTCGTCACATTGGGGAAAGATACGCCCAAGGAAGCAGTCTGCCAGGTTTTCGAGCATGTCAACACAGGCGGGAAACCATTGAATGTCTTTGATCTTTTGGTAGCCACCTTTGCGGCAGAGGATTTCGACCTACGCAAAGACTGGGGGGTACGACATGACAAGTTTAAGATGACGGACTTGCTGTTAAAAGTTGAAGCAACTGATTTCCTGACTGCCATAACACTCCTCAGCCGCTACTACACCCACAAGTCCGGCGGGGAAGCGGTTAGCTGCAAGAGGAAAGACCTACTTGCGGTTTCCCTGTCTGATTACCAAGAGTATGCAGATCGCTTAACCAACAGCTTCACAGAGGCCGCTAACTTCCTCATGGAACAGCGTATATTTACGGTAAAAGATCTGCCGTATCCAACACAGCTTATCCCGCTTGCTGTGTTATTCGCTATTCTAGGCTCCAAGGCGAAAGACAACACGGTCAGAAACAAGCTATTGCGCTGGTTCTGGTGTGGCGTTTTTGGCGAAATGTATGGCGGTGCGAACGAAACCCGCTATGTCAACGATGTAACCGGGGTCACAGCATGGGTAGATGGCGGTGTAGATGAGCCGGACACGGTTTCGAGAGCCTGGTTTTCCCCGACACGCCTTCTATCTTTGCGGGACAAGAAAAGTGCAGCATTCAAGGGCGTCCTGGCGCTCATCCTCAAGTCTGGAGCAAAGGACTTTATCAGCGGCAGCGAAATGGATTCCGCGAACTTTACGGGACAGGAAGTGCAAATCCACCACATCTTCCCAACGGATCACTGTAACAAAAGAGGATATGATCGAAAGAAATGGGATTACATCGTTAACAAAACCCCACTTTTTTCCCGTTCGAATCTGATTGTGGGCGGCAGTGCGCCAAGCCACTATCTGAAGAAGATTGAAGCGAAAGGTCGTGTGACATCCAGCGATCTTGATGGCTTTATTGCAAGCCATCTGATTGACGTAGTTGACCTTCGCGCCGACAACTTTGAAGCCTACTTCGTGAAACGTGCAAAGGCTCTGCTAGGTTTGATAAGCGATGCAATGGGCAAAAAGATTGAGGGTCTTGGCAGTGATGAGGTGGTGGCCGAATTTGGCGCTTCTTTAGAATAAAGGCTCCAAAATGAGCTTGCAACGCAGACATCGGATTAGCTAAACATGACTTCCGCCACCTCACTCTTCCAGCGTTGCGCTGAACGAATTGCCCAATCATCTGGCCTGTTGATTGCTGCCGGGGCGGGGATGGGCGTGGATTCTGGGCTGGCCGATTTTCGGGGGGCGGAAGGGTTCTGGCGCGCGTATCCGCCTTTGCAGCAGGCAGGGTTGCGCTTTGAGGAAATTGCCAATCCACAGGCGTTCGCGCATGATCCTGCCCTTGCCTGGGGATTTTACGGGCATCGTCTGCAACGCTATCGGGAAGCGACGCCGCATCGTGGTTTTACGATTCTGCGGGAAATTGCGGCGCGTCTGCCGGATGGCGCTTTCGTGTTTACCAGCAACGTGGACGGTCATTTCCAGAAGGCGGGTTTTGCTGATGATGCCGTCTGCGAAGTGCACGGCTCCATTCACCATCTGCAATGCGCCGCGCCCTGTTCAGACGCCATCTGGCCTGCGGATGGATTTACGCCCGTTGTGGATGTGTCGACCTGCCGCCTTACGTCGCCAATGCCTGCCTGCCCCAATTGCGGAAAATTGGCGCGCCCCAACATCCTGATGTTCGGCGACTGGAGTTGGTTGGAATGGCGTACCGGCGAGCAGGAAGCGCGTTTTGCGGCCTGGGGCAGGGCTGCCGCAAATCCCGTCGTAATCGAACTGGGCGCGGGTAAGTCTGTTGCCACGGTTCGCATGATGAGCGAACGAAGCGGCTTTCCGCTCATCCGCATCAACCTGCGCGACCCGGAAGTCTCCGCAAACCATATCGGCGTGCCGATGGGCGCGCTCGCCGCGCTCGA
>JAISSL010000254.1 GCA_031273145.1 Zoogloeaceae bacterium
CGCGCTGGAAAGCCGCGTTGATGCAATAGAAAGTGGCGGCGGCGGCGCTTCTCAATCGCAAGTAGACCAGCTTGTGCTTCAACTCGAACTCCTGAACACGCACTTCGTCGCTCACGTCACGAATGGCGTTCATCCAAATCAACAAAGTTTTCCCTTTGAAGTTGGCGATAGCTTGCGGACGTTTAGAAAGGACATCCATAAGGTAGTTGTGGAGAATTCCGGTTGGGTCTGGGTGCTGATTGACGGCAGGGACATGAGCGTCACCGATGAGGGGAGCTGGTACAACACGCTTCTGAATTTCCCGCAGTTCTATGCCGAACCGCCCTTGAACTACCAGCCCATGACGGCTGCCAACGCGCCCGCGCCGCAGATCGTGACGCAATCCAGCCAGGTATCCACGACCTATGCGGCCTGGAACATCTTTCGGACGGGGACGGGTACTTTCTGGCGCACGAACAACTACGTTGCCAACGCATCTGGTTCGACGGGCGAAGAGCGGGTCATGTTGGAACTTGGCCCCAATTCGTGGGAAAACGGCAAGGGGTTAAGCAAGATCGGCATCATGATTTCCGCCCTCATCAATGCGCCCAAAGACTTCGAGCTACGCGGGTACATGGCCGATGACGAAAACTACTACGATACGCTGCTCCAAGTATTCGACGAGACGTGGTCGACGGCCAACGAAACGAAGTATTACGAAGCGCAGGATGTCTACAACAACTTCTGGAAAAGGTATCGTCGTTTCGCCTTTATCTGTACGCGCATTCAGGGGACGACCGCGACCTTTTTGAGCCTGCAACGCCTTTATCTGCACGACCAGCGCAAGATGCTGATAGACAGCATGGACGCGCTGGGGTCGAGGCTGCTGGTCAAGTCGCATATGTATTGAATCGCCATGGCCATCAACTTTCAATCGCCGTCTGCAAGGTTCCCGACGGGTATCCCTCTGCGGATGCCGGTATGGGCATGGAAGAATGGCTTTGCTTTTCAAAAACATTGCCGTCTGCAAGACCAGGAGATGTCATGCCCACTGTCAGACTATTAAAACCGCATTGCCATGCCGGGAAGGATTATCCGGCGGGGGCGGCGCTTGACGTAGCGAGCCATGCCGCCGCCGCATGGCTGATTCGTCGCGGTCTTGCGGAGATCGTCGCGCAGGCGGCGGCTGAATGCGCGCCCGAACCTCTTTCCGAAGCGCCTCTTAAAACCCGCAAACGCGGGCGGGGCAAGAATTTTGAACCACACCAGGAGTAATCGAAATGGCTGAAACCACCAACAAACTGTTTTCCTTCCAAGGCCGCGTGTATCTGGGCGACCGGGGCAGCAACGGCAAGCTGATCAACCCGGTCTGGGTCGGCGACGCCACGCTTGCCGTGGAAATGGCCACCGAGACGATCGAGCATAACGAATCGTTTTCCGGTCAGCGCCTGCCTTACGGCAAGATGCAGAAATCCAAGAGCGCCAACGCGACGTTGACCCTGTTCGAGGCCACGCCGGAGAATCTGGCGGTCGGTCTCTATGCCAAGCGCGCCACTCTTGCGCCGGGCAGCGTAACCGGCGAACCGTTGCCGAGCGATCTGGTTGCCGATCAGGTCGTGGTGCTGGATCACGGCTTTGTTTCCAACCTTGAAATCACGGCGAATGGCGGGCAGCCGCTCGTAGAGGGCGAGCATTTCCGGCTTGAGCGCCCGGAAGCCGGGCATGTGCGGATTCTCGACCTGACCGGGTTCACGCAACCCTTGCAGGCCGCGTATGAATACGCCGGGATCGAGACCTTCGGGATTTTCAGCGAGACGCCGCCGGAACGCTGGTTGCAGATGGTGGGCGTGAATACGCTCAACAATGAGCCGGTCGTAGTCGACCTGTTCCGGGTGCAGTTCGATCCGGCTTCCAACCTGCCGCTGCATAACGAAGAGTTCGGCTCGTTCGAGCTTTCCGGTTCCGCCCTGGTGGATTCGATGCTCGCCAATGAGAGCGAACTGGGCGGCTTCGGGCGGCTCACCCTGCGGTCGGCCTGATTATGGCGCGGATTAAAAGGCAAGCCCCGCCTGTAGATGCGGCCCCCTTCGCGAAGGAGGGGGCGCGAAGTATGCAATCTCCAGGCGAGGCCGACGATCTCGCCGTGCTTTTCCCGGACGTGGCCGTAGAAATTGCCGGGGAGACCCTCACCATGCGGGAACTGCGCTTTGGCGAGCAGTTGAAGTATCACGCCATTTTGGCGCGGGTTGCGGATGCCTTAAAACCGGCGGCGCAATCGCAGGATGCCCTGAATCTCATTCTGGACGCGCTGGCAGAAGAGCATGATGCCATTCTGACGCTGGTTTCCGTCTGTTGCGGCAAGCCGGTGGAATGGATACAGGGTCTATCCAGTCAGGACGGGGAAAGGCTGTTGTCGGAATGGTGGGTGGCGAATCATGGTTTTTTCGTGCGCCGGGTGGCGCGAGCCACCCTAGCCGGAGCGTGGGCAGCAAATCACGCAAGGGCGGCGGATGGGGATGCGTCTTTGCCGCCCTTATCCGGCACGGACACAACCGGAGCGAACTGATGGACTATACCTTGCGCCAACTCCTGCTTTATCACGCCGAGTGCGTCCGACATGAAAACGCCCGCCAGGCGGCGGGCATTATTTCGGCGAATCTTGGCTTTGCAGGCGGCAAGGCAGCCAAGGCCGCATTGGCAAAGCTGGCGGGTTAACGCCCACACCTTGGGAAATTGAAGATGAACTTACAGATGCCATACACACACAAGGCGTACATTATGAGCAGATACAGGCTCGGCGCGAATGACATGAGTAGTACAGCCCCCGCCGCGAATGCAAACATGAAGAAAACGCCCTCCTTCTGCCCGGAAATCCAGAACAAGATCATGGGCGTGACAAACCCTAGCAGGAAGCCTGTCAATACCAGTCCATCGCTCTTGGCGAACATTCCGGCGAACAAAATAAAAAGCCCTGGCAACGCGAAGAACGCGGCCAATCCTTCTGCTTTTTTTTGAGCGTTTGACATGACTTCCTCCGGTAATCTCAACTTGGCGCTGAAAATTCGCGCCGATCTGGGTCAAACATATACCGATATGCAACGGTTGGCAAGTAGTATTTCCCAGACGGGGGATGCTGCCAGCCGCGCTGCGGGCGGCTATACAAAAGCCGCGCAGGGAGTGCATTCCATCAGTGAGCAGCTCTCGAAAATGCAGAGCATGATGTCCATTTTCGCCGTTGGCGGGCTTGGTATTGGCGGCATTGGGGGTCTTACTCAACTGGTTGATGAATACGGGCAAATGGCGAGCCGCATCCGCATGGTGACGGCAGATACGGCGGAATATGAGCTGGTGCAAAAGCGGCTAAAGGATACCGCCAACCAGACCTATAGGCCGCTGGCGGAAGCGCAGGAAGTCTATATCAGGACATCGGACGCCCTGAAGTCTCTGGGCTACAACACCGCGCAGACGCTTGACGTTACGGACAGCCTCTCGTACCTGTTTGTGACCAATGCCGCGACGGGCGAGCGGGCGGCAAGCGCAATGACCGCCTTTTCCAAATCCTTGCAGCGTGGCAATGTCAATGCTCTGGAATGGCAAACCCTTCTGGCAGCCGTCCCCAACATCGTGAATGCCATAGCCAAATCTACTGGAGAAACGACTGAAAAAATCAGGCAGATGGGCGTGGATAGCCAGATTACGGCAAGCATGTTGACGGAAGGCTTGCGGCTTTCCCTCACCGAAAATATGGAAGCTGCCGCCATGATGCCGGTCGCCATCAAGGATGCTTTCAATAATCTGCGAAACGAGTTGCAGATATTTCTGGGCGAGAACGATAAGGTACAAGGCTTGGTAAAGGGAACGGCCAGCGGTATTCAGTTCATTGCGGACAATATGGACAAGGCGGCAATGGCGGCAAATGTTCTGGCGCTGGCCTATGGCGGGCGTCTGACGAGCGCTATGGTCGCCAAGCGTCTGGAAGATGTCGCCAATGCCAAGGCAACTCTTGACCGCGCCAACAGTGAGTTGCTGCTTTCGCAGCGGAT